>DATCLP010000411.1:0-1553 GCA_036563855.1 Steroidobacteraceae bacterium
CTGATGACGACGCCGAAGCTGCATTCGAACCGTTTGGTGAGATACGCAATTCCCGGCGTCGGCAAGGGGCCGATGAGCATGACGTTCACGCCGGCTGCAGTGAAGCCAGCCTCGAGTGCTGCTTCAAACATGTAGCCCGACAACCGAGTGTCCTTCCCCACGAGTACCGTGCCGCCGTTGGGCGCCAACACGCGCGCTGCAGCGCTCGCAAGCCGCAACGTGAAATCCACGGTCAGCGGATGTTCGCCGACGGTCCCGCGAATTCCGTCCGTCCCAAAGTACTTACGACCCATGTGTATCTCCGATTCGATATCCGGCGGCGCGCAACGCTGCTGCAGTCTTGACGGCATCCACGGTCTCGGCAACGTCGTGCGCTCGAACGATGCTGACACCAGCGAGCACGGCAGCGGTAGCGACGGCGAGTCCTCCGGCAAGCCGCTGTTCGACCGGGCGATTCAAGAGCGCTCCGAACATCGACTTGCGCGACACGCCAATCAAAACTGGACAACCCAAGGCCGTCAGGGCGGGCAAATGCGCCAATAAGGCCAAATTATGCTGGAGCCGCTTACCGAAGCCGATACCGGGATCCAGAACGATACGCTCCCGGTCGATGCCTGCGGCGATGCACGCCTGTAAACGTTCGCTCAGGAAGTCGCGCACCTCTGTGACGACGTCCACGTATTTGGGATCGTCCTGCATGGAACGGGGCTCGCCCTGCATGTGCATGAGACATACTGCGGCCCCGCTCGCGGCGACTTCCGCCAGCGCCCGCGGATCGGCGAGTGCGCGAACGTCATTGATCATCTCTGCGCCTGCTTCGAGCGCCGCTTTCATGACGGCGGGTTTGCTCGTGTCGACGGAAATCGGCACGTTCGTCCGCCGTGCAAGCTCGGCTACGACCGGCACGACACGGCGAAGCTCTTCTTCTTCCGAAACATCTTCGGCACCGGGTCGCGTCGACTCTCCTCCTACATCGATGATCCCTGCGCCCGCTTCGATCATTGCGAGCGCATGAGCAATCGCCGCTTTCGACTCTTTGTAACGTCCGCCGTCTGAGAACGAATCGGGCGTGACGTTCAGGATGCCCATCACGACGGGCGAGCGAAGATCGAGCGTTTGGGACTTGCAGCGCAAATACATGAGACAACGTCGGGAGAATCGCGAGACGGAAAGGCTAAGGCGGCGTGATCGGCAATTCCACTGCGCCGTGCCCCAGCAAAACAAAAAGGGCAGCAGTTCGGAAACTGCTGCCCTTGTGTACGAACAAGAGATCGACGTACCTGCAGGGATAGGATCTAGTGCTGGCTGGCCGGCTTGCCGATTGGCCCTTCGGGCACTTCGCGCTCGCGCGGCTTGCTGTCGCTCGCCGGGGGCACCTGCGCATCGTCCCATCCTGCGGGCGGACGCGGATCGCGACCTTCCATGATGTCCTTGATCTGCATCTCGTCGATCGTCTCGTACTTCATCAGCGCTTCGGCCATCTTGTGGAGCTTGTCCATGTTCGCCAGCAAGATTTCCTTCGCGCGGTTGTAGTTCGTATCGATGAGATGGCG
>DATCLP010000412.1:0-6419 GCA_036563855.1 Steroidobacteraceae bacterium
GATCTGAGAGCCGTAATGGACGGGCATGTCCCATCCGCCGAAATCGACCATTCGGGCGCCGGCAGCGGTATGGGTCTCGAACAGCGGGGTTTTGTGGCCCATCGCAAGCTCCGTAAAGATTCAGGACTCACCAAGCGACACGGATGATCCGCGCGCCCCTCTGTCCTGTGACCTGAGAGATCCGGTGTCGGTCGACACCTCTCCCCTTCGGTGGATCGCTGACGCGATCGCTCTCCAGAGCCCGCCGAGCGACGAAACGAGCCAACACACGTATTGCTCGCTTCATCGCAAAGGCACGCCGTTCTTTTGCCTGAGCGTTTCCGGGCGGTTGCGCCTTCGGCGGTGAAATGGTTTCACTCTCTCCGGCCGCGCCTTGGGGCCGCTGCTCATCGAGCAGACAGCCCATGCGATGGGTGACGGTATGGTAGCCGAGCGTCCGCGCAGATGTAACGCGATTTTTGTCGCGCGCGCTCGACGGGCGAGTTGCCGCCTACGCGGATACCCGCTTGCGATGCAAGAATGACCGGACTTGCGAATCGGAGAATTCACTGTGAAACATGTGCTCACTGTCTTCGCCGTGCTCGTCGGCAGCACTGCATTGGCACAGAACAGTTCCAATGCCAGCGCACAGTTGCATGCATTATTCGAAGAAGCTTGGGAGCAAGACCTCGCCGACGACCCGCGTTGGGCGTCCCACCTCGGTGACGAACGCTTCAACGCCCGCTGGGCCGATCACAGCCTGGCCGCGTTTGCCGAACGCGACCGGCGTTACCGGAACTGGATTGCCGCCGCCGATCGCATCGATCCAGAGGCCCTGTCTGACGAAGACCGGCTCAATCGCGATCTTTTCAAACGGCTCTATCAAGAGCGTGTTGATCGCTTTCGGTTCAAAGCGCACTTGCGCGCCATCGATCAGCTGAATTACAGCGGCAACGTCCTGACCGCGAACGAGCTCACCGAAGTCATTCAATTCGACAGCGTGCGCGACTATGAAGATTGGCTCGCGCGTCTCGAGACGCTCGATCGCTATGTCGATGAAACGATCGCGCTGGTGCGGGCGGGTATCCGCGAACGCAACGTGCAACCGCGCATCATTGTCGAACGCGTCGCCAAGCAGATCGAGGCTCACCTGGTCGACGATCCGACCCGCAGCTCCTTCTATCAGCCGTTCACGCACTTCCCCGATACGGTGCCAGGCGAGCGGCGCAAAGAGCTTCAGGACGCGGCGCGAAATGCGATCTCCAAGATCGTCGTCCCTGCCTATCGGCGCCTGCAGGAGTTCATCGAGCGCGAATATTTGCCCGCCTCACGTACGACGGTCGGCATTTGGGACTCGCCAAACGGTGCCGAGTACTACGCGAACCGCGTTCGCTGGTTCACGACGACGAACCTGACGCCGCAGGAGGTTCATGAAATCGGTTTGAAAGAAGTCGAGCGCATCCGTGCCGAGATGCAAGCGGTGCTCGACCGCGTCGGGTTCAGGGGTTCGTTTGCCGAGTTCTTACGGTATTTGCGGACCGATCCGCAGTTTCGACTGACCTCGCCTGACGAGCTGTTCAAGGCTTACATGGTGATGGCGAAACGAATCGATCCGCTCCTGACCGACTACTTCGGCACGCTGCCGCGCACGCCGTATGGCGTTCGCGCGATTCCGGAAGCAAATGCTCCCGACACGACGACTGCGTACTACCAGCCGCCGTCGTCCGACGGACGCAGGCCGGGCTACTACTATGTGAATCTCTATCGGCCGGAGGAACGGCCGACTTATGAGATTCCCGTGCTGACGGCTCATGAGGCCGTTCCCGGCCATCACTTGCAGCAAGCCATCGCGATGGAGCAAGGCGAGCTGCCGAAGTTCCGCCGCATGTTCGATGCGACTGCCTATGTCGAAGGATGGGCTCTATACGCCGAAAGTCTGGCCGATGAGATGGGTTTGTATACGAATCCGTACGACAAGTTCGGGCAGCTCACCTACGAGATGTGGCGTGCCGTGCGGCTCGTCGTCGACACCGGCATGCACTACAAGCGCTGGACGCGGGAACAGGCCATCGAGTTCTTTCGTGCAAATGCCGCGAAGAGCGAGCTCGACATCGTGAACGAAATCGACCGCTACATCGCTTGGCCGGGTCAGGCGACGGCGTACAAGATCGGCGAGCTCAAGATCAAAGAGCTTCGCCAGCGCGCGGCATCGCGTCTCGGTGCACGCTTCGATCTGCGGCAGTTCCACGACGAAGTGCTGCGAGGCGGCGCCGTTCCGCTCGACGTGTTGGAACGACGTATCGACGCCTGGATCGCCCGGCAAGCGGCATCCGACCGGCCGGCGCGGTAGAATCTCGGCCTACGATTCCTGCTCTCGATTCGTATCCGATATGTCCCCACCGATCCGTCGCCGTTCGATTCCGGTCCGCGTCGGCCCCGTCACGATCGGCGGGGATGCGCCCATCGTCGTGCAATCGATGACGAACACCGACACGGCGGACGTGGAAGCGACAGCGCAACAAGTCAAAGCGCTCGCACGCGCAGGATCGGAGCTGGTCCGAATCACGGTGAACACCGACGAGGCCGCGGCTGCCGTGCCGCGCATCCGCGACCGGCTCGAGCAGGAAGGCGTGTCCGTGCCGCTGGTCGGCGACTTTCATTTCAACGGGCACAAGCTGCTGAAGGCTCACCCGGAATGCGCGGCTGCGCTCGCGAAATACCGTATCAATCCGGGGAACGTAGGGCGCGGCAGCAAGCGCGATCCGCAGTTCGCCGAAATGATCGAAGTTGCGTGCCGCAACGACAAACCGATTCGCATCGGCGTGAACTGGGGCAGCCTCGATCAGGATCTGCTCACGCGAATGATGGACGAGAACTCGAAGCTCGCGCAGCCGCGCGATGCCAATGAGGTGATGCGCGAGGCACTCGTCGTCTCGGCGCTCGATTCCGCGCAGCGCGCCGTCGAGCTCGGCTTGCCGCAGGACCACATCGTCATTTCCTGCAAGGTCAGCGGAGTGCAGGATCTGATCGCCGTCTATCGCAATCTTGCGCGCCGCTGCGATTACGCGCTGCATCTTGGGCTCACCGAGGCCGGCATGAGCTCCAAGGGCATCGTGGCGTCAACCGCCGGCATGAGCGTGCTGCTACAGGAAGGGATCGGCGACACGATTCGCGTGTCCTTGACGCCCGAACCGGGCGGCGATCGATCGAACGAGGTCATCGTCGCGCAAGAGATTCTGCAGACGATGGGCCTACGCTCTTTCATGCCGATGGTCGTGGCTTGCCCAGGCTGCGGCCGGACGACATCGACTTATTTCCAGGAGCTTGCTCAGAAGATTCAGAGCTACATCCGTCACCAGATGCCGGTGTGGCGCAAGCAATACGTGGGCGTCGAGAACATGACTGTGGCCGTCATGGGCTGTGTGGTCAACGGGCCGGGCGAAAGCAAGCACGCGAACATCGGCATCAGTCTTCCGGGGACCGGCGAGCGCCCCGTCGCGCCCGTGTACATCGACGGGCATAAAGGCCCGACGCTCAAAGGCGATCGCATCGCCGAGGAGTTTCAAGCGCTCGTCGACGAGTACGTCGCCAAAACCTACGCTGCGAGGTCATCCGTATGAGCGATCTCACACAAAAAAAGTGCGTTGCCTGCGAAGGCGGCGTCGATCCTTTGACGCGCGAACAGGCGCAAGCGTTGATGAGCCAGATACACCCCGAGTGGCGTCTATCCGACGACGGCAAGCGGATCCAGCGCGAATGGAAGTTCCGTAACTTCTTTCACACGATGAGCTTCGTGAACGCGGTCGCGCACATTGCGAACGCGGAAGATCATCATCCGGATATGGAAGTCGGCTACGGCTGGTGCCGATTGACGTACACGACGCACGCCATCGACGGCCTGTCCGAAAACGACTTCATTTGCGCAGCGAAAGTCGATCAGCTGCCGAAGACCTGAGGACCTTAGGCACTGCTGAGACGCGCCCGCGTTGGTCGGAGGTACGTCCGGGCGCGCAGTAGTTTTGAGATCGGCTCTAGTTGGCACCGAGGCGGAACAGCACATTGAGCGTCAGCGCATCCGTATCGGATTCGCCGATGCCGTTGCCCTTGCCGACATCGTCGAAGCGCTGGAAATCGAGCCGCACGCTCCAGTGCTTGCCTAAATCGAATTGCGTTCCGATTCCGTACAGAAGCACCTCGGAATCGACGGACCGATCGAACCTGATCGGGCCCGACCGGAGTTTCACATCCTGTTCGACGAACAGTCCGCCAGCGCGAAAGTAGACGCTCCACAGGTCGGTGATCGGTAGCTGTCCGATCAGCGCAAGGCTTGCCCCTCGAGACTCCATTTCGGCGGATATCTCCGGAATTAGAACCATGAGCGCCCCGAGTGTCGTCTCCGGACGATATTCGCGCAGCGTACCCAGGTGATGGTACGAGAGCTCGGCTGCGAAGTATCTCGAGAAGCGATAGCCTGCAGACACGCTCCATGTGGTCGCTTCGTCGTCGTCCCCGGGAACCCAATAACCAGGGGTCGGCGTCGAGATGATCACGACGGCGCCCGGCGGTAGAGGTAGAAATATCGGGGTCTGGCCCTCTGGTGGCGACCCCCACCCTGCAGGGAGCGTAGAAAGGTTCGAAACAAATGCCGGCGGAGGCGGAGGTTCGAAGTCGTAACTTGCTTTGCCTCCTGCAGCACCGAAATAAAACCCCTGCTCTGCCGCGCTCGCGATCACAGCGGCGCTCACCAACAACAATCCGGCAACGATACGCACGTTCGAGACCTCCCTCCTTCCATGTCCTCGAACGCACATTTTTCAGAAAAGGGTTGGCGCTCTTCAACTCGCTGCGCGCGACCGCGGCTCGACGACCGCCCCGACCGGATGGCGGAACTCGCGCTGCGCGAACTCGACTCGTTCCGCCGGCGGAGCGTCGAAGTTTGCGCGTTCCTCGCAAATACGCAGCCGCCTCAACAAACCTTGCCGATTGGCGATTTGAATCGCGAGACCCGGTCGTGCATTCAGCTCGAGCACGAGCGGGCCGCGATGTTTGTCGAGCACGACGTCGACGCCGATGTAGCCGAGACCGGTGATGTCGTAACAGCGAGCCGAGATATCGAGAATTGTTCTCCAGTCCGGAATTTCGAGTCCCGCGATCGGATGCGCAGTGTCGGGATGGTGCTTGACGACTTCCGAACCGATCACGCCGTCGAGCGTGACGCCGCTCGCCATGTCGATCCCTGCGCCGACCGCGCCCTGATGCAGGTTCGCCTTGCCCCGCGAAGCGCGCGTCGGCAGGCGCACCATCGCCATCACCGGGATGCCGCGAAACACGATGACACGGATGTCCGGCACGCCTTGGTAGCTCACTTGTTCGAACAATGACGAGAAGCGCACGAGCGCCTCGACGATCACGACGTCCGGCACGCCGCCGAGACTGAACTGTCCGCTGATCGCATTCGAAAGGTGATATTCCAACTCTTCGAGATCGAACAGCTCGCCGTTGATCGCGCGATATCGCGAGCCACTGCGGCCTGCGATGACGACGATTCCGTCGCCTGCGCTGCCATGCGCAGGCTTGAGCACGAACTCTGGGTGCGACCCGACGATCTCAGGGAGCCTCCGAATGTCGTGCTGGGTCTCGATGACGCCGTACAGCTCCGGTACCGCGATCCCGGCCTGCAACGCGAGCCGCTTGGTCTTCAGCTTGTCGTCGACGAGCGGATAGAGACGGCGCGGATTGAACCTCAAGATGTAGTCGCCGTTGCGCCGGTTGAGTCCCAGCACGCCTTCTCGCGCGAGGCTCCGATAACGGGAGAACATGTTCAAGCTCCCCGGTCGCTCATGCCTGCTGCTCTCTCGCAAGTGCCCGGAACCGTCGCAACTCGAGCAAGCGGTATCCGGTGTAGCGACCCATGAGGAGCGACAACGCGATCACGAGCAACAACAGCTCGGGGAACACGAACACCAGGTGCTCGAGCCACGCCATTCCCATGACGAGATACGCGAGTGCGGCGACGAGTAAGCTCCCGACGCCTTCCTGAATCGCTTCCGAGGCGCCCCGCTCCTCCCATACGATCGACATCCGCTCGATCGTCATCGAAATGATCACCATCGGAAATAGCGCAATCGACAAGGCTGGCTGCAGGTCGAGCTTCTGGCTCACGACGCTGATCGCCGCCATCAGCAACACCACGACCGTCAGCACGCACGTGAGGCGCGGCACGAGGAGCAGCCTCAGCTTCTCCAAATAGAAGCGAATCAAGAGTCCGAGCGAGACGATCACGGCGAACAATACCAATCCCCAGAGAAGGCGCGTTTCGCGAAAGGCGAGCGCGATGAGCACGGGCATGAACGTGCCGAACGTCTTCACGCCGACGAAGTTTCGCAACAACACGATCACGAGCGCGCCGACGGGAATCATCAGCAGCACGCTGTACACCG
>DATCLP010000413.1:0-2851 GCA_036563855.1 Steroidobacteraceae bacterium
TGCATGTAATCGGCGTAGCCGCGAAACGACTCGTTGCGCCACGCCGCGTTGATCGAGTCAGGCCGGGGTCGCCGAAACCCGCCGAGTCCGGCCATATGGACGTACTCGATCCCAGCTTCTCGCAGCGTCGCAGGCAAGTTCTCTCGATTGAATTGCGGGTTGCGTCGAGAGCGAGGCACCGTGCGCACGTCCACAAGGCACTTTACGCCGTGCGCCACGAGCAGACCGATCAGCTCATCGGCACTGCGTGTGGAGTGACCTATGGTGAATATTGGGTGCATGTGTCAACGATTGACTCGACTGTGTCAAATCCCACACCCCGCGATACAAAGTGCTGCATCGCGTACCGAAGGCCCCCCTCATTATGAAGGGTTCAGCGCGCTCGACCGGATGGCACGGATTTCGCTCGGGGATTTTCAGCGACTTCAAGTATGGATGTGCACAATGTTTCATGGTTCTCGTCACCGCCATACGCGCGTATGCTCTGGCGGGGAGTACTTCGGAGTGTCTGCCGTGAAAGAGCAGATCGAATCCATCCTACGCACATACCGCGATCGGCCCGGGCCGCTATTGATCGTGCTGCATGCGGTGCAGCAGGAATTCGGCTACGTTCCCGACGAGGCGGTGCCGCTGATTGCCGACGGGCTGAATCTCTCGCGTGCCGAAGTTCATGGCGTGCTGACGTTCTACCACCACTTTCGGCGCGCTCCGGTCGGTCAGCACGTCATTCAAATCTGCCGCGCCGAATCGTGCGCGGCCATGCAGGGCCAGCGCTTGGCCACGCATGCCCAGCAGCGCTTGAACATCGGTTTTCACGAAACGACGCCGGACGGGCGTTTCACGCTCGAGCCTGTGTACTGTCTCGGCAATTGTGCCTGTTCGCCGGCCGTGATGATCGACGGCGAGCTGTACGGCCGCGTATCGCCCGAGCGTTTCGATGAGCTGATTGCAACCAGGCAGGCCGAAACATGAACGCTGTCGTTTATGTGTCGAAGGATGCAAGCGCATTGTCCGTAGGCGCCGAGGATGTTGCGCGCGCGATCGCACGGGAGGCCGCCGCACGCGGCATCGATTTGACGCTCAAGCGCAATGGCTCGCGGGGGATGTTCTGGCTCGAGCCGCTCGTGGAAGTGGCCATCGGCGGCGAACGCTATGCCTATGGGCCTGTGACGGTTCGCGATGTGCCGACCCTTTTCGATGCGGGTTTCCTCGACAACGGAGCTCATGCGTTGCGCCTCGGACCGACGCACGAGATTCCCTATTTCAAGAATCAGCAGCGGCTCACGTTCGCACGCGTCGGCTTGATCGAACCGACGAGCTTCGAGGACTACGTCGCCAACGGCGGCTATCGCGGTTTGCGAAATGCGCTCGGCATGCAGCCGGCGGAAATCGTGCAAGCCGTGACCGACTCCGGTTTGCGCGGCCGCGGCGGGGCGGCATTTCCGACGGGCATCAAATGGAAGACGGTGCTCGACACGCCGGCCAAGCAGAAATACGTGACGTGCAATGCCGATGAGGGCGATTCTGGGACATTCTCGGATCGCATGCTGATGGAAGGCGATCCGTTCTCGCTGATCGAAGGCATGACGATTGCGGGAATCGCTGTCGGTGCGACGCAGGGATACATCTACCTACGCGTGGAATATCCGCACGCGCATCGGACGCTCCTCGAAGCCATCGAGATCGCGTATCGCGAAGGCTGTCTCGGCGAGAACATTCTCGGTTCTGGGCATCGCTTCGACCTGGAAATCCGTTTGGGGGCGGGCGCCTACATCTGCGGCGAAGAGACCTCGATGCTCGAAAGTCTCGAAGGCAAGCGCGGCGAAGTCCGCGTGCGTCCGCCTTTGCCCGCTGTGAAAGGGCTCTTCGGACAGCCTACTATCGTCAACAACGTGATCTCGCTGGCGAGCGTGCCCATCATCTTGGAGAAGGGTGCGGCGTTTTATCGGGATTACGGGGTCGGCCGCTCGCGAGGAACGATCCCGCTGCAACTGGCCGGCAATATCAAACGCCCGGGCCTCGTGGAACGCGCGTTCGGTTTGAGCCTGCGCGAGCTGCTGTACGACTACGGCGGCGGTTCGGCCACCGGTCGACCGATCCGCGCGGTGCAAATCGGCGGCCCGTTGGGGGCGTACGTGCCGGCCTCCCAGTTCGACGTCGTGATCGACTATGAAACTTTGGGTGGGATCGGCGCCTTGCTCGGTCATGGAGGCATCGTCGCTTTCGACGACACGGTCGACATGGCGCGCATGGCGCGCTACGCCATGGAATTCTGTGCGATCGAGTCCTGCGGCAAGTGCACGCCGTGCCGCATCGGTTCGACGCGCGGAGTCGAGGTAATCGATCGAATTTTGTACGGCATCGATCGCGAGCGGAATTTGCAACTGCTCGAGGATCTGTGCGACACCATGGAGCAAGGATCGCTCTGCGGTTTGGGTGGAATGACGCCGTTCCCGGTCAGAAGCGTACTGCGTCACTTCCGCGAAGATTTTCTCAAGACGCCCGTAAGGTACTAATCATGTATTCGCTCGATTACTACGACTTCGGCACTCCTCCGAGCGAGAGAACCGATACGGTCACCGTCCAAATCGACGGTGTGAGTGTGACCGTACCGGCGGGCATCTCGGTGATGCGCGCTGCCGCGCTGGCGCGCAAACAAGTACCGAAGCTCTGCGCGACCGACAATCTGCAAGCATTCGGCTCGTGCCGTCTGTGTCTCGTCGAGATCGAAGGACGCAAGGGCTATCCGGCCTCGTGCACGACCGAAGTCGCCGACGGAATGAAGATCCGCACTCAGAGCGAAGCGCTCACGAAGCTGCGGCGCGGTGTCATGGCGCTGTACCTGTCGGAT
>DATCLP010000414.1:0-8941 GCA_036563855.1 Steroidobacteraceae bacterium
GATCTGACGTGCCGCAGATGGGACACCTGCGAGCATGCGGCGAACGATGAACGCCGCGTCATGCAAGGCACTCCGTATCCGCCGTTTCACGATCTCGCGATGGCAGTGGACGGGGAAGCCGCGCGTGCGCTCGGCGATTTGTGTCGCGAACGATGGCGTCGTGCGACTGGCGAGGCGCTCAGCAGGCCGGCAGATCGAGCAACGTCATGGCGACGCAAGGGAAGCAGCGCAGTGGCCGCCGCACAATGGCCGGATTCTTTGCAGGCGGATGTCACCGACGTAAACGTTGCGATTGCCCGCACGGAGCCCGCGGTCGACGAGCGACCTGGCGTGCGCGAGGTCGAGACGCTTTATCTCGACATGATCGCGGCGGCCAGGCGCAGCATCTACATCGAGAATCAGTATTTCACCGCCGATCGCATCGGCGAGGCGTTGGTCGACCGCCTCCAGGATCCCGACGGACCCGAAGTCATGATCGTTCTGCGCGAGCTCAGCCACGGCTGGCTGGAGGAGCTCACAATGCAGACGCTGCGCACGCGGTTGATCGCGCGCCTCAAGGAAGCGGATCGATTCAATCGATTGCGCGTCGTCTATCCATACATTGCCGGTCTGGAGGAGGGCACCTGTATCGACGTGCATTCGAAATTGATGATCGTCGATGACGACTACGTGCGTATCGGTTCGGCCAACGTCGCCAACCGCTCGATGGGTCTCGATACGGAATGCGATCTCGCGATCCACGCAGATCGGGAAGAAACTCGCGCGGCCATTCGCGCCTTGCGCTGCGGACTGCTCGCCGAGCACTTGGGCGCCGCGCCCCAGGAAGTTCAGGAATGCGTTGCCCGCACCGGTTCGCTCGGAGCCACGATCGATGCGTTGTATCGCGACGATCGCTGCTTGAAGCCGCTCGAGTGCGAAGAGGATGTATCGCCGGCGGTGCTGAACATGATCGCCGTTGCCGACCCCGAAAAACCCGTCGAGCTGCCGGTGCTGGCCAAGCTCTTCAGCGCGGACAGCGAGCCGCTACCTGCTCGCTCGCATTGGTGGAAGTTGATTGCCGCTGCATGCGTTATCGCGGGACTCGCTGCAATCTGGAAATTCACGCCGCTTGCTCAATGGCTCGAGCCGGAGCGCGTCACGGGCTGGGCTCGCGAATTCGGCGGCAAACGTTGGGCACCGCTCTTGGTCATCGCCGCTTATACGCCGGCCTGCATCGTGATGTTTCCGCGGCCGGTGATCACGCTGTTCGCCGTCGTCGCATTCGGTCCGTGGCTCGGATTTCTGTATGCGATGCTCGGGATTGAGTTGGCGGCATGGGTGACGTACATGGCCGGTCGGCGTTTCGACCGCCGCACGGTGCATCGGGTTGCCGGCCGCAACCTGCATCGCATGCTCGAGGTGATGCGCAAACGCGGATTGCTCGCGATGACGGCGCTGCGGCTCGTTCCGCTGGCACCGTTCGCCGTCGAAGGTGTCGTCGCAGGTGCGGTGCGCATCAAGCTTTGGCATTTCTTGGTCGGCACTGGACTTGGCATGCTGCCAGGCACGCTTGCCGCCACGATTCTCAGCGATCAACTGCAGGCGGCGCTCGAAGATCCAGGCAGGGTCAACTACTGGTTGATCGCGGGCGCAGTGTTGCTGGTCATGCTGGCCACGTTGTTCGTCCGTCGATGGCTGATCGGCGCCGCGAGCCCGAATGCCCAAAACCATGACCTCGAGCGCGCACGGCCAGCGTGAGCGGAGCGACGCACGGTCGAATCGTCTTACGGTCGCTTCGTACAACCTTCATAGTTGCGTGGGCTGGGACGGCAAGCGCAGCCCGGCGCGCATTGCAGAAGTGCTGCGGGAGCTCGACTGCGACATCTACGCGCTCCAAGAAGTGGACAATCAGCCGGGTGAACACGAAGAGTCCATGCAGCTCGAATACTTGTCGAATGCATTGGACATGGCGGCCGTCCCAGGACTGCGGATCGTGCGACACACGGGAGAATACGGGAACGCTTTACTGACGCGACTGCCGATCGTTCACGTTCGACGCCACGACTTGAGCTATTCGCGAGCGGAGCCGCGCGGCGCGCTCGATGTGGAGCTCGATTTGCGCGGCAGGCCGTTGCGCATCATCGCGACCCATTTGGGTTTGCGGCGTTCCGAACGGCGTTTTCAGTGGCACAGATTGATGGTCGCGATCGGCGAAGGTTCGATGGAAATGCCGCTGATCGTGATCGGCGATATGAACGAGTGGTATCGGGGTGCAGCGACGTTACGCGAAGCGCATCTTGCATTCGGCGAACCACCGGCACCGCCGGGTTTTCCTTCTTTCGCGCCGTTGCTCGCGCTTACGCGCATCTGGGTTCGTCCACGCAGCGCAATCGAATCCGTCGTCATTCACCGCAGCGCGCTCGCACGGCAGGCATCGGATCATTTGCCGCTGAAGGCGGTATTGGATGTGAGCAAGCTGCATGCCTGACGTCAGGCTGTAGACTGTAGGCTGCAGGTTGTGGGTAGAGCGCGCTTTCGCGCGCAAGCTTTGCCTCTCCTTGGGGGCCCCAAGGAGAGGCGCGCAGAGCGAAGCGTGCGGGTGAGGGGCAATCGCGCGGACGCATGAACTTGCCAGCACGCAGCGCCTGCTTGTCGCCCGCAGCAGCGCGCCATGCGCTACGCATGAGCGCGAAGAATCTTCGCCTTGCTTTCCTCGTACTCCGCTTCGCTCAGTACGCCGAGCTCGCGTAGACGATGATGCTCGCGCATCTCGTCGCGCAGCCATTGTTGTTTGTTCTGCGGACGCGCTGCTTTTGCAGCAGCGATTTCTTTGATCATCGCGACGAAGAAAGACTTGCCCTGTTTCGTGCTGCCGAGCGCGCCGACGACGCTCACGAGCGTGGCCTCGCCGTGAACGCTGCGGAAGTTGAGCGACTCTGTCGTCGAGCGCAGGCCGAGCCAGACCGTGCCGAACGCTGCGACCAAGCCGATTCCGGAAACAACGAGTGCAGCGGTGCGCAACGAACCCGCGAACGGCGAGAACGCGAACCATGCGGCTGCGCCGGCGCCGAGCGCCAGCACGACGCCAAGCGCAAACCAGCCCCAGGCGATGTGACGAATGCGCACCGGCTGCGAATTTAGAAAGCGCAAATCGAGCGAATACGTTTGCGCCGGCCGGCGTGCACGAGCGATGCGAACCTGTAAGTAATGCTCCTCGAGCAAGGTTAGCTCGGTCTTGTGCTTACCGTTGGGAGTCTGAAGCGTGTACTTGGCGCGCGCCTTGCGGCTGATCGGCTGGCTCGGCGCCACATCGGCTTCGCCTTCGATGGAAATGTGCTCGGCGCGACCGAGCGCGCTGTCCGTGCGAAACGATTTGGCTGCAGATGCCCTGGCGTTCACGGATGAAATGCTCTTCGAGAACCGACTGAATGCATCCTTGCCCGGGCTCCATCGTCACGAGCCTCGGCAGCATGATGCTAGGGCCGCGACCGCTTACGGGAATGAGAGGTGCGTCACAGTCGCTGCGCTGTCGGCAAGACGCCAAATTTCAGGCGCGGGGGAAACCCTATGTCGGCACGGTCGCAGCGTTGGAGAAAGCGCTGCTCGATGTACGGGGCGATCAAGACTTGCCGTCGATAAATCGCAGGAATTCCGCGCGTGTACGTGCATCGTCGCGGAATGCACCGAGCATTTTGCTAGTGACCATCGAAACTGCGCGCTTGTGGACGCCACGGGTCGTCATGCATTGATGCGTGGCGTCGATGACGACCCCCACGCCGCGGGGTCGCAGCACTTCCGCAATACATAATGCGATTTCTGCGGTGAGCTTTTCTTGGACCTGGAAGCGCCGTGCGTAACTGTCGACGACGCGTGCGAGCTTGCTGATGCCGACCACCTTGTTGGTCGGAAGGTAGCCCACGTGCGCGCGACCGATGATAGGCGCCATGTGATGCTCGCAATGCGATTCGAACTCGATGTCGCGCAAGACGATCATTTCGTCGTAGCCCGCAACCTCCTCGAACGTACGACTCAGATATGCGCGAGGGTCGGTCTCGTAACCCGAAAACCAATCCCGATAAGCCCGCACCACGCGCGTGGGCGTGTCGCGCAAGCCCTCGCGATCGGGGTTGTCGCCTGCCCAACGCAGCAGAGTCCGGACCGCTTGTTCCGCTTGTTCTTGCGTGACTCCCCCGACGCGGGCTGGGCGCTTTGATCGTGCGGATTTGCGGGTCGCCATAGCGTAGTTCCCTCGAGTTTTGGTGCTGTAGCGGGTTGCGCCGGAGCAGGACCATCGCATTGTCTTGCCGGCCGAGATTCCGACTTCGCGGATGGTGCGCTCGTCGTATCGAGCGCGGCTCCCGGTCCCCTTCGTCGCTGAGCGGTCTAGTGTAGCCGGCCTCTACGAGCCGCTGCGCATGCGTATGCCAAAAATCGGTATTACCATCCCGCCGCCAACCTCTTCGGAGATAACAATGCGGCTGCTCAGTTTGCTCTTGACCGTTGTCGGCTTCGGCGTTGCCTTGCATGCAAGGGCCGAGATCGTGAACGCGGGTCCGAACGGGTTCAACATTCGTCATGTCGTCGAAGTACCCAATGTCGCTCCGCCGGTGGTGTGGGCCGCCCTTGCCGATGTGAGCAAGTGGTGGGATCCGGACCACACGTACTCCGGTGACGCGCGCAATCTCTCGCTCGAGCCCGTCGTGCGAGGTTGCTTTTGCGAGAAGCTCAGCTTGTACGCAGGTATCGAGCACGCCGAAGTCGTCTATGCGCAGCCGGCGAAGACGCTGCGGCTGATCGGCGCACTCGGTCCGCTGCAAGACTTCGGCGTTACCGGCAGCCTCACGTGGCAAATCGAAGCAGCCGGCGGTGGCTCGCGCATCACGATGACGTACAACGTCGGCGGCTTTGCCGATCGCCCGCTCTCCGACTGGGCGCCCATCGTCGATGAGGTGCTTGTCACTCAAGCGAAGCGACTCGGCCGGTTCGTCGCTACGGGAACACCCGACGAGCCAAAGCAGTGAGGGTACTTTCGCGCAATTGAGAATTGAGAACTTAAAACGCGTTCGCGCGTTTTTTCCTTGTCGACTGTCAATTGTCAACTACAACTGACTATGCGTATTCGTCATTGGTTGGCCATCGCGCTCGCTTGCGGACTCGTAAGCTGTCAGACCGTTCAAACGACGAGCCCAGGTGCCGTCGGCATAGATCGCAAGCAACGCATGCTCATCTCGGAGGAGCAGGTCGAGCAGGGCGCACAAGTGGCCTACGAGCAGGAGCTCGACAAGGCGCGCAAGCAGGGAGCGCTCAATACAGATCCCGAAACCTACAAGCGCGTGCAGAACATCGCGCAGCGGCTCATTCCGCACGTGAGTGTGTTCCGCCCGGATGCGCCGCGATGGAAATGGGAGATCAACGTGCAGGACTCGGAAGACGTGAATGCGTACTGCATGCCCGGCGGCAAGATCATGGTCTACACGGGGCTCATCGAGAAGTTACAGGCGACCGATGCGGAGCTTGCGGCCGTGATCGGGCACGAGATTGCCCATGCGTTGCGCGAACATTCTCGCGAGCGGCTCTCGCGTGCTTACGCCGAGCAACTGACGCTCGCCGGCATTGCGCTCGCAACGGGTGCCAGCCAGACGACGATGCAAATCGCAAGTCAGATTTCCGCGATCACATTCCAGCTTCCGCACAGCCGCGAGCAGGAAGCCGAAGCCGATCGCATGGGCTTGGAGCTGATGGCTCGCGCCGGCTACGACCCGAATGCAGCGATTACGCTCTGGCAGAAGATGGGCAAGGTCGGCGGCGGAGGACCGCCTGAGTTCTTGAGCACTCACCCTTCAGGCGAATCGCGCATCCGCGATCTACAGGCAACGATTCCGAAGGTGCAGGCGCTGTATCAGCAGAGCCAAGCGCGGTAGCGCTTGGCTGGCTACAGGCTACAGGCAACAGTTATACGCTAAGGCTTGGCCCCGCCCTGACCCTCTCCCGCGCCGGCGAGGGAGGGAATCAAGAGCGCGCAACGCGCGCTTCCAACCTTCAGCCTCCAGCCTAAAGCTTACAGCCTGACAAATAGCGCCACTACCGCCACACCAATCGCTACTGCCAACCCGGCCGCCAGCCAGATGACGCGCTTCCGCAGCTCCAGGATGAGCTTCGTCATGTTGGCAAGCTGTTCGGCCATCTGGCTGATCAGCTCGGCCTGACGGCGCTCGTTCTCCTCCAGGCTTTGAATCCGGGCGACGACGTCGCTCGGCGTTTGCGGCGCATCCTGCTCGGCGGTTCGCTTGTTTTTCTTGAGCAACTCCCGGGAGACCTCGACGATCGAGGGGACGAGCTGCACGATCTGCAGCCAGGGTACCGCCATGGAACGCACCTCAATAAGTGAACCTGGAGCCCCAAGCGTAGCAGGCTAGCGCCAATGGAGAATTGAGAATGGAGAATTAAGAATTGCGGCGCTGTCGCGCCATTTCGGACGCTGAAACAGGGCTAGTGCGGAAGGCTGCTTCCGAAGAGCACACGTTTGGCCTTGCTGTGCCTGTAGCCGTCCCGACCCACGCCCCAGCCCGAACTCCAAGCCCTGTAAGAAGAACTTGTCTTATGTACAAATAGCCCCGATTTTTGGGACAGTGCAGGCCTCGACCATGGAGAGGAGGTTAGCGGCGCGGGCTGCCGGCATATCTTGCGGCTCGGGCCTCGCGGGGTAAGGGCGATTGAGCCCTCTTTTTGACCATTCTTGGCACCTCGCCATAATTCGCTGTGCCAATTTCCGCGCGTTTTGGCGGGCCACAACGACGACGACCAGACTCAGGTGATTCCACACATGACAATGCCGGCTTCACTGTTGATCGTGGACGATGACCGCGAGCTCGGCCAGATGCTGACCGAGTATCTGACGGGCGAAGGTTTTCAGGTCTCTCTCGTCCGCGATGGAGCCGAAGCGCTCGAGCGACTGACCGATCAGTCGCATCCATATGACTTGGTGATTCTCGATGTGATGCTGCCGTCCTTGAGCGGCTTCGAAGTGCTGCGACGTTTGCGCCACTCGTTGTCGGTGCCCGTCGTGATGTTGACTGCGCATGGAGCGGATGTGGACCGCATCGTCGGACTCGAGCTCGGCGCGGACGACTATCTCGCGAAACCGTTCAACCCCCGCGAGCTCGTCGCGCGCGTGCGTGCCGTGCTGCGGCGATTCTCTTCGCGAGATACGGATCAGCCCGCCAGCCCGGTCACGGTCGGACCGCTCCGTTTGGACCCGGCCACGTTCGATGTACAGCTCAACGGTCAATCCGTCCGCTTGACCGGAACCGAGCTGCGGCTGCTCGAGGTGTTGATGCGTTCCGTCGGCCAAGTGCAGTCGCGCGAATCGCTGACCGAGCGCGTTCTCGGCCGCCGCCTGACTCCATACGACCGCAGTATCGATACGCACGTGAGCAATCTGCGGCGCAAGCTCGGCCTCGGCGAGAATGGTCTGCCTGAAATTCGGAGCATTCGCGGCGCAGGCTACGTTCTCATCGCAACGCCGGGTGAACAGCGAGCCGAGCCGCGCACGTGAGGACGCTGTTCCTTCGCATCTTCCTGTCCTTTTGGGCGGCGATGCTGCTCGTCATGCTGTCGACCGCCGCCGTTGCCTGGTATCGCTTCAGCCAAGTCAAAGCGCTCGACTTGAACGAGCTCGCGCAAGAGGCCGCCGCGCGTTTGCATGCGGAAGGTCTTGACGGTCTGCGCGAATGGATCGGCGAGGCGCAAGATGAATACATCGGCCGCACGATCTACATCGTCGATTACACGGGCGTCGACATTCTCGGCCGCACATTGCCGAATCGATTGATGGCTTATGTGCGGCGCCTCGAGCGCGCTGGGCTCTTGAGCAAAGGCGTACCGCGCGATCGCGAACCGAACCCGCTCTTGCTGACGCCGCAGTTCTTCGATCACGACGACAGCGTCTATACGATCATGGTCGAGTCTTCCACGAGCCCGTGGGACATTCTCAATACGGCCGACGTGCGCGCCATGCTCTTCGCCTTTGCGCTGGTCATCAGCGGATTGGTGTGCTGGTGGCTCGCTCGGTACGTGAGCAAGCCAGTCGAGCGCCTGCAGGCGAGCGCGCGTGCGCTCGCTGCGGGCAATCTGGATTCGCGCATCGGTGACGAATTCGCGAAGCGCCATGACGAGCTCGGCGTGCTCGCACGAGATTTCGACACGATGGCGGATCACGTGCGCGAGCTCATTGCTTCGAAGGAATCGTTGCTGCGTGCGATGTCGCACGAGTTGAGATCGCCGCTTGCACGCTTGCGCGTCGCAACGAGCCTCGCAAGACGCGGCAGCGACGTTGCCCGCCAGTTCGATCGCATCGAGCTCGAAACCGAGCGCCTCGATGTGATCATCGGACAGATGCTGCAGCTTTCGCATTTGCGTGCGATCGAGCCGACCTTGCCGCGTGTGCCGGTGGATCTCACTACATTGCTGACCGAAGTGGTCGAAGATGCGCGCATCGAAGCAAACGCCGCAAACAAGGACGTGTCGTGGACGCCGACCCTGAGCGTCGAGATCGAAGGAGATCACGATCTCATGCGCAGCGCGATCGAGAACGTCTTGCGCAACGCCGTGCGCTTCACCCGCGAAGGCACTTCCGTCGAAGTGTCGATGACGCGCGAGGACGGCGTGACGCGCATTCTCATCGAGGATCGCGGACCCGGCGTACCCGAAGCCGAGCTCGAGAAAATTTTCGAGCCCTTCCATCGCGTCGCCGAGTCGCGCGACCGCGATTCGGGCGGCACCGGCCTAGGACTTGCGATCACTTACCGCATCGTGACGATGTACGGCGGCGAAGTGAAAGCCCGCAATCGGGAAGGCGGCGGGTTGAGCGTGGAGATCAAGCTACCGACGCACGCGCATGGCTGAGGCGGGGCCTCAGCTCATAGCCTGTAGACCGTAGGCTGTAGGCTGTAGGTAGAGCGCG
>DATCLP010000415.1:0-7022 GCA_036563855.1 Steroidobacteraceae bacterium
GTGTGTCACACGCTCAACCCTCGTCTGACCGCGTCGCAGCTCGCTTGGATGCTGCGGCAGTCCGAGGCGCACATTCTTATCGTGAGCGTCGATCTCTTGCCGCTCGCAAGACAGATCGCGGACGAGGCGCCGCTGCTCAAGCTGATCCTGACGATCGACGGGTCGCCGTCGTCCGACGAGGTTCGTGCCGGCTGTTCGGTCTTGGCGCTCGAAGAGCTGCTCGGGGGCGCACGCGCCGATGTGCCATGGGGTGAGTTCGATGAGCGCACGCCGTGCGGACTCTGTTTCACGTCGGGCACGACGGGCGCGCCGAAGGGCGTGACCTATACGCATCGCGCGAGCTTTCTGCACACGCTGCGCCAGCTTCAGGCCGACGTCATGGGCGTCACGGCAGCCGATGTGATCATGCCGGTCGTGCCGATGTTTCATGCGAACGGATGGGGATTGCCGTTCGTCGCACCGGCGTGCGGTGCGAAGCTCGTATTGCCTGGTCGTAGAACCGATCGGGCGAGTCTCGCACGACTCATTCAAGCCGAAGGCGTCACGGTCGCGGCAGGTGTGCCCACGGTTTGGCTCGGTCTCGTCGAGCATCTCGAGTCGAACGGCGGCGAAGTGCCTTCGCTCAAGCGCGTGATGGTCGGTGGTGCGCCGCTCCCACAAGCACTCATGGATCGGATCGAGCAGCGGCTCGGCGTCACGGTGCAAACGACGTGGGGCATGACCGAGCTATCGCCGCTCGGGACGAGCGCACCGCCGAACGATCCGAACCGGAAAGCGTACATGTCGGGCCGGCCTGCGATCGGCGTCGATCTACGGTTGACGGACGCAAACGGGCGTCCGCTGCCGGAACAGAGAAATGCGGAAGGCCATCTGCGAGTGCGCGGGGCATCGGTCGTTCAGCGCTATTTCGGACAAGAGACGCCTGCGACCGACGCGGACGGCTGGTTCGATACGGGCGACCTTGCGCGTATCGACGACCGGGGCAATCTCATCATCACCGGCCGTGCCAAGGACCTGATCAAATCGGGCGGAGAGTGGATCAATCCGACCGAAATCGAATCGCTCGTCGGTGCGTTGCCGCAGGTGGCGCTCGTCGCGGTCATCGGCCGCTCCGATCCGAAGTGGGGAGAGCGGCCGATCCTGCTCGTTGAGCTTCGCGAAGAAGCCGACATTACGGATGAGGAGTTGCTTGCGCCGCTGCGCGGACGGGTGGCGCCTTGGTGGATTCCCGATGCGGTCGTGCGTGTGCCGGCCATGCCGCTCGCGGCGACCGGGAAAATTGACAAGCAACGTTTGAGGGCTGAGTATGCCCGTGCATGAATTAAGCTGTCAGCTCATCGGCCACAAGAATCCAAGATGGAAGGCGCTAATTCGCCTGTTGAGGGGAGTGCCCGGCGCAAGCGCGTGAAGAAGAAGAGTGCAAAGACGGCCGCGGGACGTCGGGTCGGTGCCGCAAGCCGCAAGGACGCGCGCAAACGCTGGACCAAGGCGGAGCGCCGCGCGGAAACCATCGAACAGATTCTCGACACCGCCGAGTATCTTTTCTCCAAGCACGGGTACTACGGCGTCACGCTCAAAGACGTCGCTAAGAGCGTCGGCGTGCACCACACGCTGCTCAATTACTACTTCGAAGACAAGAAAAAGCTGTTCGACGCAGTCTTCGGCCGCCGTGCCGCAAAGACGAGCGAGCTGCGCATGCGTGCACTCGACGAGTACGACAAGTCGACCGGCGGCAAGCCGACCGTCGAAGGTGCGTTGCACACCTTCCTCGATACCGACCTCGACCTCTATATCAACGGGGGCGAGGGGTGGCGCAACTACGGTGCGCTCGGTGCTCAAGTTGCAAACACCCCGGAGTGGGGCGCGGAGATGATGGACAAGCACTTCGACCCGGTCGTCCTGCGACTGATCGAGCTGCTGAAGAAGGCAATGCCGGACTGCGCCGAAGAAGACATCTTCTGGGGATATCACTTCGTAACCGGCGCCCTGATGCTGACGCTCGCAAGAACGGGACGCATCGACAAGTTGTCCGGCGGGCTCTGCAGGTCCGACGACTTTCGGGCGGTGAAGGAGCGCATGGCCACTTTCATGGCGGCTGGTTTTCGTGCCGTGTGCGCCCAGCAGAAGGCGAAGCGCGAGCAGGCTGCGCGGCAGAGCGGAAACGGCGAGTCGAGCGGGTCGGGCTAGGTCAGGATCGGATCAAGGATTCGTGTACGAGTCCGACCAGCGCAGGATCAACTCGCCCGCGCTGATCGGATCCGATTGACCGATGAGATGGTTGGACTAACGGTTCTGCCAGTCCTCTTGTTGTTCTCGCTCCAGATTCTCTCGCTCCGGATTCGTCCGTCGCTCCGTTCTGTCCGTCCTGTCTTGCCGATCCATTTCGCCGCGGCTCCTCATCTGGTCCATGCAGCGCTTCTCGATCTGAGCAGTCGAGAGCGTCGAATTAAGCCGCTGCTCCCGTTGGATGCACTCGGACATCATCTGATCCCGTTGCGTCTTGCCTTTCGCAGCGGCGAGCTTCTTTCGATCCTCCTCTTGGGTGCCTGTGGCTTCCCGCTGATGCGGCGATGAAGCCGTAGCCGGATCGGTTTCTGCCGACGCGGGCGCTTCCTGTGCGTCGGTCGATGTGGCTTCGCGTTGATGCGGGCTCGAGGCGGCTTTGGGTGCCGTCTCGTCTTGTTCCGGCGCCGGGGTTTCCGCCGCCATCGCTGTTGACATGGCAAAGGCCATTGAAGCCGTCCATGCCACGAGTGAGATTCGATTGATCGTCATGTGTGTCTCCGATAAGCCTTGAAGTCCTGCTCGCCTAAACGCCGTTGAGGCGAGCGCAGGTCCATGGCTCGATCGGATAGACAGCCAACCTCGCGAAAGTGGTACGTGGGGTAGGCCGCGACTTACGGCGAAGTCAGCCGAGACTGGTAGGCGCGATCAGAATCCCTTCGATTTGACGATCCAGTCGGGGAGTTTGCCGAGCTCGTTGTTCGGTCCGACGAGGAAGACGAGACGTTCGGACTTGCCGTTCAAGGTGCCGTCGAGAAATTCGACGACTGCTCGCACGAGTTGCGCTTGCACATTTCTCGGGGCGCTATTGAAAAAGCCGCTGTGTCCGACCGTCGCGTGCGAGGCGAACACGACGGGTACGCGCTCGGTGCGTTCGAAGCTGCCGAGCGAGTTCGGATAGGCGACGTCGCTTTCGCCGCCTGCGACGAACAGTGCCGGGCCGCGAAGTTGCTCGAGATGCTGGCGACATACGGCGAGTGGGCCGGATTGACCGCCGTCGCTGTCGTCCGGGAAGCATCCGCTGTTGAGACTGACGACGGCTTTCACGCGCGCATCGTGTGTCGCCGTCCAGACTGCATCGATTCCGCCGCACGAGTGTCCCATCGTCGCAATCCGGTTGGCGTCGAGACGATCGTGATACGGCGAACCGCCGCTGCGCGAGGGTGACGTCGCCCAATCGATCGCCTTCTTCAATCGATCCTCTATTGCAACGGCGTTGGGAGCCGATGCCGTCTCGGGCGAGCCGTATGCAACGACAACGAATCCGCGCGCTGCAAGCTGCATCAGGAAGTACATGTAGCCCTGATTGCTCGCCGTGCACGCACCGTTGCTCCACGCAACGACAGGAAACTTGGTCTTCGATCCGCGCAAGTCGGCAGGTCGATAGACCGTGAACCTGGGCAATCCCGGCGCCCGCTCCCGCACGACATCGAAGTACTGCTCCATGGCCGCAGGCTGCGACTTCGGTTCGGCCCTCTGCGCGTGCGTGACCGATACGGTGATCAAACCGCCAAGCACCATCGCCGCGACACCGGCTTTGCGAGCAAGCGAACCGCCCATTGCAGCCCCCTTTCTAGAAAGTTGCGCCCAGCGCGAAGTTTGGGCACCCACCGAATTTTGGACACCCACGATGCGAAATAGGCGCGGAGTTTGGGACCTCCGAATCACGATCCGAAATTGGACATCCACGCGTCACTGGCCAAGTTTGCACTGGCCAAGTTTGGACACCCACACCCACGGATCGATCTTGGACACCCACCGAATCCTTCCCTCGGAATTGGACACCCATCAGGTTGCCCAACCCAGCTTCGTGCGCGCCAAATCTTTGGTCTGCGGTGCGGTACTTCCAATCTGCGGGACTGGTCGAGGCTTGTCGTCATCGACGCAGATTCCCTGCGAGCAAGTGGGTGTCCAAAGTTGGTGAAAGTTGGTGCCGAGCAGGTGGGTGTCCAAAGTTGGCGAAGTGTGTGCTGATCTTCGGCACGATCTACGGCGGCGTGATGCCGCTCTATGCAGTGCTGGCTCGCGAATACTTCTCGCAAGCAATCATGGGAACGGTGTTCGGCGCAGCGGCGATGCTGTCCAGCATCGGCATGTCGTTCGGTCCGCTCGCTGGAGGCTGGATTTACGACGCGTTCGGCACCTACAAGTGGATGTTCGCCGGTTCGTTCGCGGTCGGTTTGGGCGCCGCGGCGATCGCACTCGCGTTCCCGCGCGTCCGGCAGCCGGCGGCGAATGTCGTGACTGCTTGATCGATACTACTTGCGCGGCTTGTCGCCCTTGGCCGCGGTCTCGTCTCGAAGCCGCACCGTCTTCGATCACCGCACTTGCATCAGCGAGGCGGTGAGCATGCGGCGAATCGGGATTGCATATTGTGCGGCGCGGAGCAGGGCGTGACGCAGTAGGCGTAGCGGCGGGGCCTCCGACGTATAGAGCTGCACGATGGCGTTCGTCGCCAAGTACAGCGGCAAGGTCGCGCGACGATGTGCGCGGTCGTAGCGGGCGAGCAGCTCCGGGTCACCGATATCGTGACCGGACGCGGCAGCAGCAACGATTTTCCTTGCCAGCGTTGCCTGACCCAGCAGCCCGAGATTGAAGCCGTGCGCCGTCACCGGATGCATGCCGACGGCGGCATCGCCGATCAGCGCATAGCGATGCGCGACGAATCGATCCGCATAGACGCCGACGAGAGGATAGGCATAGCGCTCGCCGAGGATTTGCAGGGCGCCCCAACGCTGTCGCGTACGGCGCTCCATCTCTGCCGCGAATTGCGCCGGCTCGAGATTCATGAGCCTGCGTGCCTGCTGATGATCCACCGTGACGATCAGCGACGAGCACGCGCCGTTCAGCGGCAGCATGGCGATCGTCTGGCCGTAATCGAACCATTCGTGAGCGATCTGATCGTGCGGCCGCTCGTGCTGCACGCGGCAGAGGACCATCGTACGACCGAAATCCACGGATCTGGCGCCGATGCCTGCCGCACGCCGACTCTGGGAGAAGCGAGTATCCGCCGCGACCAGAAGGGAGGCACTGAGCTCCGTACCATCGGCGAGCTGTACTTGCGCACTCCGCCCACCGGACTCGATCGTGACGTCCGCCACACGAGACTCGCACATCCACGTGAGCCGCCGCGCATCCTGCAAGCGCTCGAACACGGCACGACGCAGCCAATGGTTCGGCACGAGAAATCCCAGTTGGTCTCGCGGCCCGTCGCGATGATCGATGCGCAGACAGGCGAGCGAGGAGCCGTTCCACACGCACGCATCGCGCAACGGAGAAATTTCCGATGCCGGAATGCGGTCCCACACGCCGTTGTCGCGCAGGCGCTGGACGGATGCATGCGTTAGCGCGATCTCGCGTCCGTCGTACGGCGGATTTGCCAGCACCGAGCGCGGCTGCTGCTCGACGATGGCCACTTCGAGACCGGCCTCGAGCAATCCTGCCGCGAAATTGAGCCCCACCGGGCCGGCGCCGATGATGATGACGTCGAAGTGCTTCATCGCGCGGTGCGCCAGTGTGCGGTTGGGCCGAATTGAAAGTGACCAGCACGCATGGTTCGGCGAGGCTATACGATTCGAGGCGGCGCGCTGCTAGGGAGTTTTGCGATGTATTTACGCGTTCGTTTCTAGCTGACGTCTCGAAATCGGTTCTACTGCGGCATTCGTTTCGAGATTGACCGCACCCGGCGATCTACTGTTACGATGATCGTTCGATCACTTTGCTGGAACAGGCCGCATGCCGATAACGACTAACGACGAGTTCGAGCGCGCTCCGCGCATCTGGGTCAACATTCTGCTGTTTCTTCTTACTTCTCTCGGTGCAGTTACTGTCGTGCCGTGGTACGGCATCGTTCACGGCTACAGCGCGGCGGCCTGGATCAGCTTCGGCGTGCTGCTCGCGGCCAACGGCATCTCCATCACGGCGGGCTATCACCGGCTTTGGTCGCATCAGGCGTACAAAGCGCATTGGACGGTACGCCTGCTGTTCATGCTGTTCGGGACGATGGCGCTCCAGAACAGCATCCTCGTGTGGGCCTCCGGACACCGTCGTCATCATCGCTTCATCGACGACAACGAGCGCGATCCGTATTCCGCCAAGCGCGGTTTCTGGTTCTCGCACATCGGCTGGATGTTGCGCGACTACCCGAGCGGCAGACGCGACGACTCGAATATCCCGGACGTGCTGCGCGATCCGATCGCGGTATTTCAGGACCGTTACTACGTTCCGCTCGTGCTGGTGATGAACATCGGCGTACCGTTCGCCATCGGCGCAATCGTGGGCGACGTCTGGGGCGTGTTCTTGCTCGGTGGCCTCCTGCGGCTCGTCGTCAATCATCACGCCACTTTCTTCATCAACTCGTTGGCTCACATGTGGGGATCGCAGCCGTACACGGCCGACAACACCGCTCGAGACAACGGTTTGCTCGCCTTCCTGACGTACGGCGAGGGCTATCACAACTTTCATCACCGTTTTGCGGCCGACTATCGCAACGGAGTGCGCTGGTGGCAGTGGGATCCGACCAAATGGCTGATCTTCGCGCTCTCGTGCGTCGGACTGGCGCGCGATCTGCGGCGGGTTCCGGCCGTGCGCATTCAGCACGCGCGGCTGGAACGTCAGTTCAAGCTGCTGGAAGAAAAGATCGCGCACCGCGAGCGGTCGAAACAGTCGGAGCCGCACCTTTCCAATCTTCGGGCACGCCTGAGCGCCGAATACGAGAGCTTCAAGGCCTCGTTCGAACG
>DATCLP010000416.1:0-3270 GCA_036563855.1 Steroidobacteraceae bacterium
GTGTTCGTACCGGTCGCGTTCATGGGCGGCATCCCGGGCGAGTTCTTCCGTCCCTTCGCGTTCACCGCCGCGGTGGCAGTCCTGTTTTCGCTGCTCGTCGCCCGCATGCTCACACCGATGATGGCGGCGTACATGCTGAAGCCGCATCCGGAAGTGGAAGCACCGGGCCGCATCAAGCGCAAATATCTCGAATTCATCGAGTGGTGCCTGCATCACCGTCGCAAGACGCTCGCCGTGGCTTCGGCCTTGCTCATCGGATGTTTCTCATTGACGTTCTTCATCCCGACCGGGTTTGCGCCGGCTGGCGACCTCGGCTTTGCCGTACTGTCCGTCGAGCTGCCGCCGGGAGCGACGCTCGAAGAGACACGATCGGTCGCCGAAACGATCAGGCACCGACTGAGCAAGATGCCCGAGGTCGAGAGCGTCTACAGCATCGTCGGCTCGGGCGGCGGAGGCGGCGGGCCGGGCGGCGGCGACTCTACGGCGAATGTTCGGCAGGCAAGTCTCACGATTCGCCTCGTACCTGCCGAAGAGCGCGATCTCACGCAACAAGAATTCCAAATGCGCGCCGCTCGCGAGCTGCGCGACATTCCCGGAGTGCGTCTGTCGTTCGGTGCGCAAACCGGCAGCAAGCTGCAGATCACCCTGGCCGGCGACGATTCCGAGCTGCTCGATCTTGCAGCCTCCGCAGTCGAACGCGATCTGCGCACGATTCCCGGACTCGGCAACGTCACATCGAGCGCGAGCTTGATGAAGCCCGAAATCGTCATTCGTCCGTTGCCCGATCGCGCTGCCGAGCTCGGCGTGACGACCGATACTTTGAGCGCAATCACACGCATCGCGACCTCGGGCGATGTCGAAACCAACCTGGCAAAATTGAATCTGCCGAGCCGGCAGATTCCGATCCGCGTGCAATTGCCCGAAGGCATACGCGGCGATCTCGAGCGCATTCGCCTGATGCCCGTGCCCGGTAAGAACGGGCCGGTACCGCTCATGAGCGTGGCGGATGTCTCGTTCGGCGCAGGACCGGCGCGAATCACGCGCTACGACCGCAGCCGCAACATCACGATCGAAGCCGATCTCAACGGACAGCCGCTCGGCGACGTGCTGCAGAAGGCGTATCAGCTGCCATCGCTACGGAATCTCCCTGCGGGCGTACGCCTCGTTCCGTCCGGCGAAGCGGAGTTCATGATCGAGCTGTTCCAAGGATTCGCGCAGGCGATGATCGTCGGCATCCTGTGCGTGTACTTGCTGCTCGTGCTGCTGTTCCGCGAGTTCTTGCAGCCGCTCACGATTCTCTCGGCGCTGCCGCCCTCGGGAGGTGGCGCACTGCTCTTCCTCTTTCTGACGAACTACCAGATGTCCGTGCCCTCCTTGATCGGCATGTTGATGCTGATGGGCATCGTGACCAAGAACTCGATCCTGCTCGTCGAATACGCCATTCGCGCGATGCGCGAAGGCAAACCGCGCTTCGAAGCCATCATGGATGCATGCTCGAAACGTGCACGACCGATCGTGATGACGACGATCGCGATGGGTGCAGGCATGCTGCCTGTCGCAATGGGTTGGTCCGGCGACCCCAGCTTCCGAGCGCCGATGGGCGTTGCCGTGATCGGCGGCTTGCTCGCTTCCACCGCGCTCAGCTTGTTCGTCGTACCGGTGCTGTTTACGTTGACGGACGACTTGAAGCAGAAGCTGCAGCGGGCGTTTGGACGTCGCGAAGCGAGAACCGGCGAGGCGGCGGCCGTAAATAGTTGATAGTTGATAGCGGGATCCTGCGAAGCGCGCCGATATCCACCTCTCCCCTTGCAACCCTTGCGCGAGAGGCCGTCTGCGGATGCGCGCAGGTAAGTGGTCGCGCTGTCAACTATCAACTGGCGCCCCAGGCCTAGACCGCGCGCAACGCATCCACCACCGGCAACCTTGCCGCTCGAATCGCGGGAAAGAGCCCGCCGATCAAACCGATCGAGCATGCCCACACGATCCCGATCGCGACCAGCTCCGGACTGACCGTTAGGTCGAAGATTAACTGACCGTAGACGTTGGCTGCCGTGCTGGCGGTGCGACCATGGAAGAACGACCACGCGATGAGGGCGCCGATGCCGCCGCCGATGGCTGCGAGCAGCAACGCCTCCACCAGCACGGAAACGATGATCGCTGCGGCGCCAAAACCCAGTGCGCGCAGCGTCGCGATCTCGCGCACACGCGCGCTCACGGCCGAGTACATCGTGTTCAATGCGCTGAAGAGCGCGCCGATCGCCATGATGCCGCCCACCACATACGCAACGATATTGATGATTTGAGTGATCATCTCCGATTGCTGTTCGTAGTATTCCCGCTCGCGCCAGACATCCACGCTGAGCGCCGGATTCGACGTGAGCGAATCCTTGAACGCAGTGAAGGCGCGCGGCGATTCGAGCTGAACCGTAACGCTCTGATAGTTGCCTCCACGGCTCTCGGCTGCATTCAGCGCTTCGACATCGACCATCAACTCCGATTCGTGTGCATCGCCGGTCGTAAAGACGCCGACGACCTTCCAATTCGCGCCGCGCGTGCGAACCGTGTCGCCGACGTTCAGCCCGCGAAATTGCCGGTGCGCCGCCTGCCCGACGATCACCTCGGTGAGCGCGGGCTCGAACATCCGGCCCTCGACGATTTCGAGCTCCGGACGCAGCGCTCTTATCTGCGGGCCGACACCCCGAATCGTGATGTTGACCTCCGCGCCGTCTTCCTTTCTGTAGCCGGTGAACACGCGTATCGACTCGGCGGACATGATGGGCTTGCCATCGGCATCCCGCCGAACGCCGGCGGCATCGCCGATGAGCCGAACCGCGTCGAGCGCCAGCGCACTGGAGGCCTCAGCGGCGGAACCGTTACGCAGCACGAGAGCGCGATCGTCGCGTCCGGCATTGCTCATCGTCTTCAGCATACCGGTCGACATCGCGAGCACCGAGATCAGCACGGCCACGACGCCGGCGATGCCGATGATGATCACGAGCGACGTTCCCACCCGCTGCGGCAGGCTCCGCAAATTCACGGCGGTGACCGAACCGATCTGCCTGAGTACTTTCATCGCGAGGTCCTAGTTTCAGCGGCCAGCCAGCGCGTCGACGATGTTCAATCGCTGCGCGCGAATGGCCGGCGGCAGCCCGCTCAAAAGTGCGAGCAGAATTGCAAGGCCGACGCCCATCGCAACGACGATCAACGGCATCGGCAGATTGCCCAAGATGACTTTCAACAACGGGAAGGTGACGGCGGCAACTGCGAGCC
>DATCLP010000417.1:0-3887 GCA_036563855.1 Steroidobacteraceae bacterium
GCTGAATACGCTCTACCGCGAGAATCTAGGCGAGCAACAGATTCTCGAAACGCTCGGTCCGATCCTTCAGCGCTACGCGCGCGAGCGCCAGCGCGCCGAATCCTTTGGCGACTTCGTGATTCGTGTCGGCCTCGTCCGTGCAATGCGCGAAGGTCGCGAGTTCCAGCTCGTCGCCGCGGGCCGATAGTCCTCGCAGAGCGGATGGGCTTCCGCATCCTGCGCATCCGTAATCGCCGCAGAAAACTCCTTGCAGCGTGCGTTGCCAACGACCTCGTCAGGTCTCTTCCGGACAAGATGCACGCAAAAAAAGAGCCGCGATTCTCATCGCGGCTCTCTTGAATCGATTCGAGGAATCGATTAGTTCGCGCTAGAGGTGCGCGGCGGACGCGACTCGAAGATCTCCTGTTGCGAGGGACCGAACCGGTCCTCCTTGCCGTCCTCGTTCACTTTGCGCCAGCGCACGACGCCGAACACCATCTCTTCCCAGGTCTGCTCACCCCAGGTGACAGTGATGGTCGGATCGGGGTTCGCCTTGTTCTGAGCCGAGTTGTCGAACGTCTGCGTGTAAATGATCTGCGTGCCGGCCGGGACCGTCTTCGGTTCCGACAGGAAGTACGTTCCCTGCCAATTGAAGTCGTACATCGGAATGTTGATCAGCACTTCCTCGCGGCCGTCCGGGTACTTCGCGACGAAGCTTGCCGACTTGCCGCGGAAGTGGGCATGCGGATGCAGGCTGTAGATCACTGCGTCCTCGCGGAACGTGTTCACGGCCTGCTCGACGTGGTGCTTCACTCCGGCCGGGATCTTCAGGCGGGGATTGATGAAGACCATGCTCCGGAAGTGATACTCCGGCTCCTTGTCCATGAAGTACAGGCCGAACTTCGTCGAATCCGTGAGCTCCTTGCCGGCGGACGTGTAGTGGAGCTGGAAGTGGAACGTGGAGCCCGCCTTCAGCAGGATGCCGGTGCCTTCAGGGAGGACGAGAGGTTCGGCGCCCGGGACGTAGTTGCTCAACGCCGTGCCGCCGAAACGTTCCGTACCGGCCGACGCAATCACGTGGTGCAGCACTGCGCGCTCGCCGGGTAGGTAGTCGATCGCGCGAATCCACTTGTCTTCCTTGAGCGGGTTCTTGATCGTGATGTTCTGGTACGGGATGACGCCGGTCGCCGGCACCGTGAACGGCGGCGTCTCGACGATGAGATCGGGCTCACCGAGCGGCCACTGCGGCCAGTCCTTCTTCTGAGCCTTCAGCGGATCCTCTCCGGTGCCGCGCGGAGCCCCGGCCTCGATCCAGTGAACGAGCGTCTTCGCCTCATCCACGGTCAAGCCGCGGTCGTTGGCCCATTGGCCGTAGTGCGGGTCGACGTGCCAGGGCGGCATGCGCTTGGTGCGGACGACCTCCCGAATCATCGGTGCGAAGCCCTTCACCATCTCGTAGCTGGTCATCGCCCAAGGTCCGATACCGCCTTCGCGGTGGCAGGCGACGCACTTGTCTTCGAGGATTGGCACGATTGTCTTCTCGTAAGAGATCTTGGCGTGAGCCTCGCGCTTCGCCAGCTCAGGGAACGACACGGCGCATCCGTTCGCGGCAGTCACGGCATTGGTCACCGGCTTACCGGCAATCACAGCATCCAATGCGTCGGCAACGCCGCTCGCGGCGCCGCGGTAAGCGAGCTTGAAGCCTGATTGCGACGCGATGACGAACGCCTCGCCGTTCGCCTTCACGTCGAGCGACTCGCCGATGAGCTGCGTGTCGTCGATCATGATCGGCGCATCGAGCGCCAGACGCTTCGCGTCTGCAACGATTGCTTCGCGGGTGTTGTCGAGGTTCGAATTCAGCATCAGGAATTCGACCTGCGGATACTTCGATTTCAAGCTGGCAAGCGTCGCTGCTGCGGACTTCACGGCATCGCAGCCGTTCATGTGCGTGAGCAACACGACGGCCTTCATATCGGAGCGGTAGTACAGCTCCTGAGCGTTGCCCTGGTGATCGATGAGACGGAAGTTATCGACCGTATCGCCCGGGTTCAGTGCAAGCGCGGTGCTTGCCACCGAGCCCGCTGCGAAGATCGCAGCGACGCGAGAAAAATGTCCGACCAAACGCATGCTTACACTCCGACTGAGGAATATTAAGGAGTCTGGGGGGCAGCCTGGATCGTGTCTAGAGTGCAGTGCGTCAGTGAATGCAAAGGTTTGTGGAACCGATCTCAAATTTACAACTCGTTGCACGCGTTTCTTGCCGCCGTTCACTAGCCGTCGGTCCGGCACACCGCGTTGGTCTTCCGACGGCTCGTCAGAATGCGACGGCCTTCTCAGTCACGCTTGACGTTCCCAACGATTGAAACGTCCCTCGAGTGTCAAAGCGCATCCCGAGTTCGGGACGTTCTGACCACGTCGCCGGATCCCGCGGCGCGCGGCTCGGCGAGAACCTCAGCAACTCCTTAGGGGAAACCACGAAACGATTCACGAGATTGGCTGCGATGCGGCGCGAGCTGTCCCAGTCTGCTCGTTGCCGGCCTCACCTTGAATATTTCTGGCCGTAGCCCGTCGCCTTTTCTCGAGCTCAGCGCCCTGGGCTTCACACCGTGAAGCCCTCCTTACTGATCGGCATCGTGCGGATACGGTGGCCGGTCGCGGCGAAGATGGCGTTCCCGACAGCAGGTGCAAGCGGCGGCAGGGCAGGTTCGCCCAATCCCGTCGGCGCGTAGTCGCTCTGGATGAAATGCACATCGACGATGGGCGCGTCCTTCATTCGCAGCAGCGAGTAGCGATCGAAGTTCGTCTGCTGGATGCGACCGCGTTCCATCGTGATTTCGAGATTGAGCATCGTGCTCAGACCGTCGATGACGGCGCCTTCGACCTGCGCCGTCGCCCCACTCATATTGATAATTGGGCCGACGTCGGCGGCAACCGTCACGCGGTGCACTCTGACCTTCCGGTTCTCATCGACGCTGACTTCTGCCACCTCCGCGACATGCGCCGCATGACAGAAATGGAACGCGAGCCCAAGTCCGCGGCCCTTGGGCATCGGTCGACCCCAACCAGCCTTGGCCGCTGCGAGCTTCAGGACTTGGGCAGCGCGTCCGGTATTCAATGAGCGCACGTTGCCCGGCTCGAACCAGCGCGGCTCGCCGAGGATTTCGAGCAGGAATTCCAAGTGGTCGCGGCCTGCGGCGACAGCAAGCTCATGGAGGAAGCATTGCACCGGCCACGCCATCGTATTCGATCCCGGTGCACGCCACGGGCCGCAAGGCGTCTTGATCTCGAATGATGTGCGCGTTGCGAGCACGTTCGGGACATTGAGCATCGGAAATTCGGTGCGCGCGAGATTCGAGCCCGTGACCGGCTCGCCATTCGTGCTCATCCCGATGAAATGATTCTCCCACGCAACGAGCTTACCGTTCGGATCCAGGGCCGCCCGTAACGATTGAAAGCCGCCGACGCGGAAGAAGTCGTGCTCGGCATCGTCTTCGCGCGTCCAGGTGAGCTTGACCGGTCGGCCGACGCGCTGCGAGATAGCCGCCGCCTCGCAAACGAACTCCGGACTGCCGCGACGTCCAAAGCTGCCGCCGAGCCGCGTCTGGTGAATCGTCACATTTTCCGGCTCGACTCCGAGCAGATTGCGCATCGCCGGGAAGATGCGATCCGGCACTTGCGTCGGTACCCAAATCTCGAGCGACTTCTTGCCTTTCTCGTCCTTGAAGTGCGCCGTGCAATTCATCGGCTCGAGACAGGCGTGATAGGCGAACGGGTATTCGTAGAACGCTTCGAACTTACGATTGCCGGAAGCCGCAAACTGCGCATCGACATCGCCGATCTTCGCAACGACTTTCTCGCCGCGCTTGCCGGCGAGGTCGCGCGCTCTGGTTTGGAGCTCTGTCCAGCTA
>DATCLP010000418.1:0-4894 GCA_036563855.1 Steroidobacteraceae bacterium
CGCGTTCATCGCGATGGAGTACTTTCCCCGCGGCGATTTGCGATCGAAAATCACGAAACCGCTACCGCCGGCCGTCGCGCTCGCGTATCTGTCGCAGATGGCCGCTGCGCTCGAGGCCGTTCACGAAGTGGGCGTGCTCCACCGCGACTTGAAGCCCGGCAACGTCATGCTGCGTGCCGATAATTCGCTCGCGCTGATCGACTTCGGGTTGGCCAAAGAGGCCGATTTCAAAGGCGAGATTACGGGAACGGGAGAGATTTTCGGCACGCCTTATTACATGAGTCCGGAGCAGGGGCATGGGCAATCGCTCGATCAGCGGAGCGATTTGTACAGCCTCGGGGTCATCTTCTACGAGATGTTGACGAACAAGAAACCTTACCTTGCGCCGACGCCGATGGGCGTCATTTACTTGCACGGCAATGCGCCTCTGCCCCAGTTGGAAGGCGATCTGACGAAATACCAGCCGCTGGTGGATCGGTTGATGGCAAAGGATCCGGCGGATCGTTTTGCAAGCGCGAGGGACTTGATCGATGCGATCGGGGAGTTCGCATGAGCGCCTTGCCATCTGTGCTTTCGGAGCATGTGTTGCTCGCTCCCACACCCGAGGCCTGGTACGAGGCTGCCGTCGTGCGGTGGCGGGAGCTCCTCGTCGATCATGCGAACTGCGAAAAAAAGGCCGCGTCGACGGCGCTCAGCCTGATGTTTACGTATGCGGAAGACATGCAGCTCGCGGACCAGCTATCGCGCCTCGCACGCGAGGAGCTGCGTCACTTCGAGCAAGTGCAGAAGTACATGCGCGAGCTCGGCGTGCCGTTCATGCGGCTCACGCCTTCACGCTACGCCGAAGGCCTGAGGCGTTGCGTGCGCACGTACGATCCGCAACGACAACTCGACCTGCTCCTGTGTGGAGCTTTGATCGAAGCGCGTTCATGCGAACGGTTTGTCGGCTTGGCGCCCAGGCTCGCATCGCCTCTCGCTGAGTTTTACGGCGGGCTTGCGAGCTCCGAAGCGCGCCATCAGTCCTTGTACTTACGCTTGGCCGAAAATCGTGCGCGCGGTGCAGATTGGCAGCGTCGCTTGATGGAGCTCGCGGAAGTAGAAGCAGAGCTAGCGACTTCTCCGGATCAGCAGTTTAGGTTTCATTCGGGCAAGCCCGGATGAAGGCTGTAGGTATGGGCTGTAGGCTGTAGGAAGAGCGCGCATTCTGACCAGCGCCCAGAGCCCAGAGCGCTCTATCTAAGCAAGCTCACCAGCTCATACCCGGCCGCTCCCCACCGCAGCACACTGCCTTGCTCGTACCAATCGCCGAGCACGATGCGAGTGCAGGGTTTGCCGTCGACGGTCAAGGAGTGAATTGCTGGGCGGTGCGTGTGACCATGCACGATGCAATCCACGCCAAGCGCGCGGAAGGCATTCGCGACTGCGTCGGCGTTCACGTCCATGATGTACGGCGCGGTCTTGTCGGAAGCTTCGATGTGGGCCTTGCTGCCGGCGCGCATGCGGGCGGCTAGCGCTTGCCGCTGCGACAGCGTGAGCGACCGCATGATCCATTGCACGAGCGGGTTGCGAACGATGCGTCGTAGGCGCTGATAGGAATGATCGTCAGTGCACAGCGTATCGCCGTGCATGAGTGCGACCTTGCGTCCGGCAACGTCGATCACCGTGCCGTCAGCGATCAGTTGCGCGCCCGTGGCTTCACAGAAGCGGCGTCCCAACAGGAAGTCACGATTACCGTGCATGATGAAACAGGGAACGCCGCCTGCGGTGAGCTTCCGCAGAGCTGCAACGACGCGCTGCTTGTCCGGATCCGGATCGTCGTCGCCGATCCAAGCCTCGAATAGATCTCCGAGGATGTATAGCCGCTCGGCCTTGGCAGCTTCGTTCTCGAGAAACTCGAGGAATTGGTCGGTGATCTCGGGATGCGAGCCGTCCAGGTGGAGATCGGAAATGAAGAGCGTCGTCACGGAGCGGCCGGCTATTCGAGGATGGAAACTCGTTGGATCACGATCGGCTTCAACGGTGCATCTGTGTCGAACGGACCGACTTCGCCTGTCGCAACGGCACCGATTGCGTCGACGACCTCCATACCTTCGACAACCTGACCGAAGACTGCGTAGCCCCAGCGAGTCGGCTGCGGATCGAGCGTCGGGTTATCCGCCAGATTGATGTAGAACTGTGCGTTCGCACTATGCGGATCGCTGGTGCGGGCCATCCCGATCGTGCCGCGCCGATTCGAGAGGCCATTGCCGGACTCGTTCGGAATGGCGGGTCGCGTCGGCTTCTCGGCGAATTTCTCGTCGTAGCCGCCGCCCTGGGCGACGAAATTGCTGATCACGCGATGGAAGATGGTTCCGTCGTAGTGGCCCGCACGCACGTACTCCAGGAAGTTCGCCACGGTCAGCGGCGCACGCGTCGCGTCGAGGGCAACCACGAAATCGCCCATCGATGTTTCGATTCGCACGCGCAGATCTCCAGCCGTCTGGGATTTTGCCGCCCCGATCGGCAGTAGAGCCGCAATTGCAATCAGACAGAGAAGCACTCGCTGCATAGATACGAGAGGACAACACAACGCGCGCAGATCTTACCAAAGCGCTCGGTCGTGCTTGGCAGGCCGATCCGGTCCCGCTCAGCAGGGCGAGACGTATAGAATGTCCTCTCTTGAGCAAAGGACGTCGGTCCACGCTATGTTGCAGCTTTTCAATTCGCTGAGCGGGCAGAAGGAACCGTTTCGGCCGCTCGAGCCCGGCAAGGTTCGAATGTATGTCTGCGGCGATACGGTCTACGACTACAGCCACATCGGGCACGCCCGCTCGAAGATCGCCTTCGACGTCATTCGCCGCTACCTCGAGTTCCGCGGCTATCAAGTGACTTTCGTCCGCAACATCACGGACATCGACGACAAGATCATCGAGCGGGCGGCGCAGAACGGCGAGTCCATTCAATCGTTGACGGCGCGTTTCACGCAAGCGATGCACGAGGATTACGATCGATTGGGTGTGCTGCGACCCACGCACGAGCCGAAGGCCACCGAGCACATTCCCGGTATCATCGCGATGACGCAAACGCTCATCGACAAAGGCTACGCCTACGTGGCCTCTAACGGCGACGTGCTGTACTCGGTGGCGAAATTTGCGCCGTACGGCAAGCTGTCCGGGAAGCGTCTCGAAGACCTTCGCGCCGGCGCGCGCGTGGCTGTCGATGAGGCCAAGCGCGATCCAGCCGATTTCGTCCTGTGGAAAAGAGCGAAGCCGAACGAACCGTCTTGGCCTTCGCCTTGGGGGCCGGGACGTCCTGGTTGGCACATCGAGTGCTCGGCCATGAGCTACGAGCTGCTCGGTTCGCGTTTCGACATCCACGGTGGCGGTGCCGATCTCAAGTTTCCGCATCACGAGAACGAGATCGCGCAGTCCTGTGCTGCTACCGGCGATCAGTTCGCGACTTATTGGATGCACAACGGCTTCGTCAACGTCGACGACGAGAAGATGTCGAAGTCGCTCGGCAACTTCTTCACGATTCGCGACGTGCTCGATTCCGGATACGTGCGCGATCCTGAAGTACTGCGCTACTTCTTGATCTCGAGCCACTATCGGGGACCGATCAACTATTCGCTCGTGCAGCTCGATCAAGCCGATGCCGCGCTCGTGCGGTTGTACACGGCGTTGCGCGATGTCGACTCGCTGCCCCAACCGGAAGCAGGTCCAGCGACGCAAGCTTTCGTCGAGGCCATGGACGATGACTTCAACACGCCTGAAGCGCTCGCAGTGCTGCAGCAGCTTGCGACGGAGATCAACCGCGCGAAAACAAGCGGCGACACCGAACGTGCGCGCAAGCTGGCAGCAGAGCTCGTACACCTGGGCGGAGTTCTCGGAATTCTTCAGCAGCGTGCCGAAGAATTCTTGCGCAAGCCGAAGAGCTCAGCTCCGAGAGCGCAGAACGAGGCGGCAAGCGGTTCCACTCAGGAATACTCAGACGAACGTGTCGAAGCGTTGATCGCCGAGCGTGCAGAAGCGCGGCGGATGAAGAACTTCGAACGCTCGGACGAGATTCGCGATGAGCTCGCGCGGGCGGGCATCGTGCTGGAGGACAAGCAGGGCGGGAAGACGACGTGGCGCCGTGCCTGAGCATTGCGCGATTACTTGCCGCCGCGAAAGCCAAACGCGTTTGGACGTATCGTTAAGTGCAATTCGAGGGAGCAGCGCAAATTGACGCTCCGAAGTGCCGTCCGTATGATTCGCCGTCCCGTGCGGGGCAGGCTTGCACGGCGGGGCGTAGCGCAGTCTGGTAGCGCATCTGCTTTGGGAGCAGAGGGTCGGGGGTTCGAATCCCTCCGCCCCGACCACATGGATGGCAGTGAGTAGGGGATAGGGGTCAGGAACGATCCGAGACTGTCTCCCATCCCCTGTTCATTGTCCCTGGACTGCCGGCAGCGCTTGCACCCGCAGCTCAGTCGGCCCTCCTGGTCGCGGCCAGGGTAGGCCGCCGGCATGCCGGCTGAGTTCGGCAGGATGGAAACGCATTGCTGCGCCCGTAGCTCAGCTGGATAGAGCATCGGCCTTCTAAGCCGAGGGTCGCAGGTTCGAATCCTGCCGGGCGCGCCAAAGGCGCGCGGGGGCGCCGGACATGGACGCATGCCGTGGGGCATGTTGTTGAATTTGTGCGGACGATGGTGGACGTAGCTCAGTTGGTAGAGCCCCGGATTGTGATTCCGGCCGTCGTGGGTTCGAGTCCCATCGTCCACCCCAAACTTCACGGCCCTGTGCTGTTGAAGTTTGGAGCCAGAACCCTAAACGGTTCTGCCACTTGAAAAAAACGTGGGCTGTTAGCTCAATTGGTAGAGCAGCTGACTCTTAATCAGTTGGTTGTAGGTTCGAGTCCTACACGGCCCACCACCTCC
>DATCLP010000419.1:0-4178 GCA_036563855.1 Steroidobacteraceae bacterium
GTTGGCGGTGTCGGTCACCGAAGGGACTGCGGCGCGGGTCGAGACCTTCGCACGCTTCGTAGCAACTTTGTTGGGCATCGATGTGAGGAAAGGAAAAGGCCGTGTAGAGGCGCGCGCAGTATGGTCAACTTCTTTGTGCACAATCAACAGGTGACTTCACGTCACACAGTTTCAGTCGAATGACCTTTATCGACCTGGTTTTTTCGGGCGATCTCGTCCTCGATGAACCGAACCCCGACCATTGGCTTGGCGGCATTGCGCCGGCATTGCATCGAGCCGACGTCGCAATCGGCCATTTGGAGGTTCCGCACAGCCGCCGCGGGACCGAGCTCGCCGGCGACGTCCCCGCACCTGGTGCGGATCCGGCGCATCTGCCTGCGCTCCGACGTGCCGGATTCGATGCCGTATCGCTTGCGGGCAACCATATTGCCGATCTCGGTGCAGACGGCATCGCCGACACCTGCGCAGGGTTGCAGCGACTGGGTATCAGGTTCGCCGGCGCCGGCGTCGACCTAGCGTCCGCATCCGCGCCCGCCTACCTCGAAGCGCAAGGTCGACGGCTCGCCTTGTTGAGCTTCAACTGCGTCGGACCTGAAGCATCCTGGGCAACGGCTGATCGAGCCGGCTGCGCGTATGTGCGGGTCGAAACGGCGGACGGTTCGCCGATCGCGCCGGCAGCGCCGCTCGAACGCCCGAACGAGCAATCGCTCGCAGAGATGTCGGCAGCCATCGGACGAGCACGGCGCGATGCCGACTTGGTGATCGTTGCCCTGCACAAGGGCATCGTTCACACGCCGGCACGCCTTGCTCCATACGAACGACCGATCGCACACGCCGCGATCGATGCCGGCGCGGACATCGTCGTCGCGCATCATGCCCACATCGTGCGCGGCATCGAGACGTATCGCGGCAAGCCGATCTTTCATGGCCTCGGCAATGGCTGCGTCGTGACGCGTGCCCTGAGTCCGAATCAATCGCACGCCGCCCGCGCCGCCTGGGCCCGCAAGCGTCGCGAGTTGTTCGGTTTCGAACCCGACCCGGCCTATGAGCTCGCGCCGTTTCACCCCGAGGCGGTGAACAGCATGCTCGGTCGCGTGCGCGTGCACGAGGACGGACGATTGCAAGCGGGCTTCACGCCCGTGCACGTGGAGCCGCCCGGCCGCCCCGTTCTGGCGCATGGCGACACGGCTGACCGAGTCGTCGCCTACATCGAGCAGATTACCGTTGCAGCGGGACTGCCTCCTCTTTCGATCACGCGCTCCGGAGACGATGCGTGGCTGAACTAAGACCGACCGAAGAAACCGGATCCGAAACAGCACGGCCGCGCTACGGCGTGCTGTTCTACATCGGCGCGACCGGCTTGATGCTTGCGATGTTCATCGAGGCCATCGCAGTAACCGGCCGCCATTTGGGCGTGCCGTTGTTGGGCGCGCTCGAGCTGATCCAGGCCGCTATCTTGATCACGGCCACTGCATCGATGCTGTCGGCGACATTGGCTGACGCACATGCCACCGTGCGCTTGCTGCTCGCGCGGCTATCGCCGGCCGCACGGGAATGGTTGGTGCGCGGCGCTCACGCGCTCTCCGCGGTGTTCTTCGCTCTCTTGACTGCGGCGGAAGTGTGGCTCGCCGCGGAAGCTTGGAGCGAGTTCGAGCACAGCGAGCTCTTGCACATTCCGTATCGCCCGCTGCGTGCCATCGTGGTCGTGATGACGGCAGCGGTCGCAGTAACGTTCGCGTACAAGGCGTTGCGCGGCACGAAACGAGGGCGCAGCGCGTGAACGGCATCATCGGCGTCATCGCCCTCCTCATCCTTCTCACGCTCGGTGTGCCGATCGGCGTCGCCATGGGCGTCGTCGGCTTCGTCGGGCTGACGCTCCTCATCGGCTTCGAACCGGCGCTGATCAAGTCGGGCGTCGTGTTGTTCGAAACGGTCATGAAGTACGAGCTCGGCGTGCTGCCGCTGTTCCTGCTCATGGCGCATTTCTGTTTCGCGGCGGGTGCAAGTCGCGACTTCTTCGATGCCGCCGCACGCTGGATCGGTCATCGGCGCGGCGGGCTCGCATTGGCTTCGGTCGCCGGTTGCGCCGGTTTCGGTGCGATCAGCGGATCGAGCCTGGCTACTGCGGCGACGATCGGATTGGTGGGATTGCCGGAGATGCGGCGCCGCGGCTACTCGGACGCGCTTGCCACCGGCGCCATTGCTGCGGGCGGCACGCTCGGATCGCTGATTCCGCCTTCGGGTGCGCTGATCGTGTTCGGCATTCTCGCCGAGCAATCCATCGGCACGCTGTTCACCGCCGCGATCATTCCAGGCATCACGCAAGCACTCTTTTATATGGTGACGATCGTGCTCTTGTGCCGCTGGCGGCCCTCGATCGGTCCTGCAACGGAGAAAGCGACCTGGCAAGAACGGCGCGCGGCCCTGCTGCGCGTCATCGACCTCGCAGTGCTCATCTTGTTGGTCATCGGCGGCATTGCGCTCGGTTGGTTCACGCCGACCGAAGCTGCCTCCATCGGCGCCGTCGGTGCACTGCTGCTGTGTGCGCGCCGTAAGCAATTGACGTTCGATTCGCTGCGCAACGCGCTTGCCGAGACGCTGCGCACGGCAGGCATGATCTATGTCGTCATCGTCGGCGCGTTGATCTTCTCCGTCTTCATGAGCGTGACCGGTTTGGCCGACCAGGTGGCCTCGGTGATGAACAGCCTCGGCGGCGGTCAGCTGACGGCAGTCATCGTCATGACCGTGCTGCTGCTGTTGCTCGGCTCGGTCCTCGACGGGCTGGCGCTGATGCTGCTTACGACGCCGATTCTGATGCCGATCATCGTTCAGCTCGGACTTTCGCCGATCTGGTTCGGCGTCTACCTCGTTCGCACGATGGAGCTCGGTTTCGTGCACCCGCCGATCGGTATGAACCTTTACGTGATACAGGGCATTGCGAAGGATGTGCCCCTTGCGCGCATCTTCAAAGGCGTCGTGCCTTTCCTGGCCGCGGACTTTGCGCATCTCGCGCTGCTGATCGCCGTGCCTCAGGTCGCGCTCTTCTTGCCGCAGTGGTTGGGATCATGAGTGTCGCATCGATCGAGCAACGTCTGAAGTCGCCGTTGGAAGCTGCGCGAAACGAAAACGCCCGCGGCCGGCGCGTGATCGGGTACATCGGCGATGACGTTCCGGTGGAGCTCATCCTCGCCGCCGATGCCCTGCCCTTGCGATTGATCGGTACGCCGCGGGAGACGCCGCAGGCGGATCGATATCTCGAAAGCTCGTTCGGACCGGCCTCACGCGCGATTCTCGAAAGCTGGCTGTGCGGCGAGCTCGACTTTCTCGACGCCATCGTCTTCCCGCGCAGCAACGACACTGCACAGCGCCTGTACTACTACGTCTGCGAGTTGCAGCGTCGCAAGGTTCACGGCGGTCCGCGCGCGCTGATCTACGACATAGCGCGCATCGATCGGGAAACGAGCCGCGCGTACCACCTTGAAGCCACTCGAAGACTCGCTTCGGAGCTCGGCGCCTCGCCATCGCGACTTGTCGAGGCACGTGCGCGCCTGCTCGAACGCGTTGCCTTGATCGAAAGCTTGTCGACGCTGCGGAGAGGCGAACAAGCGTTGCCAGGTAGCTCAGCCATGCAGGCAGGGCGCAGCCTGCAGCTCGATTGGACGACCGAGTTCGATTCGACGGTACGCGATTGGCTGTCGACAGCGACGCGCTACCGCTATGAGCGTCGCCTGCTGCTTGCTGGCAGCACACCGCCCGATGAGCGGCTGCACCGTGCCGCCGAGGATGGCGGCGCAAACGTCGTTTACGAGCTGTTTGATGAATCGCCCGCGCTTGCGCTGTCGCGGTGGAGTCGTGCCGCAAACACGATCGAAGAGCTCGCGCAGGCGTACTGGACTGCACGTAGCGCAGCCACGACGTTGCTTCGAGATCCCGACGTCCTCGTCGAGCGTGCGCGGGAGATCGGCGCAAACGGCGTGATCCTGTGGCTCGTCGAAGAAGACGAAGGCATCGTCTGGGAAGTGCCGCGCCAATTGCAGCGGCTGCGTCGAGCGGGTCTGCCGGTTCTGTCGCTCGTCCGTCAGCGCTGGAGCGCCGATGCGAGTGTTCTCGATCGCATCAAAGCGTTTGCTGGAAATTTGCAGGTCCCATGAATCTCGCCGAAGACTTGTCCGTTATCG
>DATCLP010000420.1:0-19345 GCA_036563855.1 Steroidobacteraceae bacterium
AGCACGGACAGCACGTTCTTCTGACGCACCAATCCGCCGTAGAACGCCGCCAGACCCGGAAGCGTCATGAACAAGACGAGTGCAGTTGCGGTGAGTAGCCAAGCAGTGTCGCCCGCTCGAATGTCTTGTGCGTTCGTTACCGCGGGCAATGCGAAAAGAAGAGCGAGCAAACCGAGCCGGCGAGCCGGCCAGATCCGATGCAGCATGTGTTCCCCCCTGCTTTTTTGTTCGTACGGCGCCATTGCCGAACGAGTTCGTTGCGCCGGCGGCGGGCGCTGGGCGGCGCTATTGTGGCGACACGATTCGAGCGCGTATAGCGTGATGTGCAAGTAGAGGGCGCCGTTGCGTCGTCAAAGCCCCGCATTGGTGCATCGACAAAATAAGATGCTCCAAATGAGTGCAAAACGAGGCGTTTGCACGGCGCAAGCAGGGTGCGGAAGCTTTACGGAGACCGATCCAATGTCGATGCGGCGGCGAATATTTTCAGTGGTTACTGCTCGGCGCGGTCGTTCGCCGCAGTGTCCGTCGCTTGAATTCGGATGCTGCCGCCGCTGCTGCGTACGAGGATCTCCGGTCCGCCGCCGTTGATCGCGCCGTGCAGCTTGTACTGGCTGCTCTCGTTGACGGAAACGGGCAAGTCGCTCTTGATTCGCCCGCCCGACGTCGAAGCATTCAGCACTGCACGCGTATCGCTCGGGACGAGCACGGCAATGCTGCCTCCGCTCGTGCGCGCAGAAATTTCTTGATTCGCGCCAACGAGCTCGACTTCGATCGGACCGCCGCTCGTATGCACATCGATCGGCCCGGACCCACGCACGACGCGAATCGGTCCCCCGCTCGTTCGGGCTCGCACGCCGTTCGTCACGTCGGTAATGCCGATCGCACCGCCGGAGGTGTGCACGTCCACCGCGCCTTGTATGGAGCTGACGCGTATGCGTCCGCCGCTGTGCTCGCGAGGAAGGTTGCACCGGGATATGCGAAGCGCAGGCCGCGAGCCTCGACGGTCTCGGCCTCAGAATCAGGGTTGCGTCCAATCCGTAAACCGGGGCCCGCCGCCAGATTCCTGGCGCATTCTGCGCGCGGCCCCTCGTGACCTCGCGCATGCGCCGACGGCTTTGGCCCCTCGCCGGTCGACCGCCGCAACTCGCCGGTCCGCCGCAGACAGCAACGATTCCTCTTTCTAGATTGACAACCACTGAAACGAACACCGCATGTCGCGGATGTACACAGGAATGAGGAGATCGCCATGTTTGCTATTACCGAAATCAGCCGCTCCGCCCAGCGTTTCGTGTGCATGGTTCTGGCCGCCGTTGTGGTGACCGCAGGCCTTTCGGCCGGAGCGATTGCAGCTCAGTCGGCAGCACATCCCGGCTACAGCGTGACGATCACGCAGCTCCAGTAAGAACAGTTTGTAACAGTTGTCGATCGAAGCCCCCTGCCGGCGTGCGGTTTTCGTCCCGGCGCCGGCAGCTTGGCTCAAGAACAGTCTCCACGGAGAGAACGCGACGATCTTTCACTTACGCGCTTCTCCGACCGATTCCCTCCCGCGCCGCACATGGCAGGCGCAAGTCCGTACAAGCCACGCAATACACACAGGGTCCGCATCGATGCGCGGATTTTCTTGCTGCCAAGCGTCATGAACGAGGCAGCAAAACACCGTCGTCGCACGCTACATATCGACTCATCGAAGCCATTTCGAATCCTCGCCGGTTCACCGCCGCAACTCACCGGTAGGACGCAGAACGCCGCAACCGTTCTCGATAACGTTGCATCTAACGACACATATGCCGCGATGGTCGCGGCTAGCAGGAAATCGAGAAGGAGGTTGCCATGATCACTCGAGCCAGCCGTTTGACCCAGCAGATCGTTTGCATGCTTCTGTCGGTTTTGATCGTCGCAGGCAGTTTGTCGCTCGGAGCCTACGGTGCTCATTCCGCTGCCGACGTTGGCTACACGGTCACGATCACCCAGCTCTAAAGCTCGACGCCCGCGTCGCTCGAACCCCCTTACCGGCGCCGACCCTCCTCCTGCATCGGCGCCGGTATTTTTTTGCGCTGCCAATCGGCGACATCGTTTTTCACGCACAGCCCGCGACGGAACCGCTTTCGATATTCGCGTCTTGCTTTGAGCGAGATCAGACGAGATCGGAGCGGGGAAGTGACACAGTGGCTGAACATTCTCACGGCGGTCGCCTGCACCGCACTTGCAACCTCTCTCGCTGCTGTCTTTGCCACGCGTTCGGCCCGACAGCGCGGAATCCAAGAAGGTAAGCGCGAAGCGCTGATCAGGTTTCGACGCGATCAGGAAGCCGCGGTGCACCTGTTTTTGTGCCGCTTGACCAATCTGGTCACTCGTAGCTGCGACGAAAGATCCGTCCCGGCGCGTGCCCAATCCATCTTGAATCTCGTGCAATCGTTTCAGACGGCCGTTGCAGGCGTCGGCGCTCCGATCGCCGATGACCTTGCGCGCCTGGAACGTGCATTGATTCGATTGCAGTCGTCGCCCGCCGATGCCGCTGCCGAGCAGGAGGTGCGCGATGCGCTCGCCGCGCTACGCACCGAATGGCCGGACAAACGGCGCGAGCTCGAAACGGTCATTCGAGGCCTCTTGGCACAGCTGAGCACGGTGGACGACGCAGAATCCGCGCGCCACTGAGCAAAAACGCTGGAATACCGGTTTTTTGCCCCTGCCACGGTTCGCGGTTCGATCTCGCGGCAGGGTCACGAAGTGATCGCCGGCATCGACGAATCTTCCTGTGCCGCTATCACTTTGCCGACGCGAATACTCTTGTGATCGGGACCGATGCTGCGGATGCAAATAGCGCATGCTCAACAACGCGACCTACCGGTTGCAGGTAGCCGTACTCGACCTCACGCGTCCCGCCTGAACGTTTCTTGTTCTTCCGCCGATGGCCGCCGCTGAGCGGAATGCTTAGTATTTGCCGCACCAGCGTAGGACGGCGCGGTCGCCCGTTTGGACAACTCCGCCGCGGCAATTCGATACAAGAACACTAGGAGAGAGACCATGTGGATTCGTAAGGGCGATCGCGACCGTGCCTTGGGAGTCGATTCCCCGGTTCCGACTCAAGTCGTCTCCAACGAAGAATTCATCCCGCGCCCCCAAACCGAAAAACAAAAGCAGGTCGAGAAGCTCACGATGGAAATGGGCGAGGCGCATGCCAAGCGCCTCAACATGACTCGCCGCGAGTACATGGCCTCCTCGCTCGGCATCACGACTGCGCTGCTCGCTCAAAACAAAGTCTTTGGCCAAGTGTGGGATATCGCTCCCGAAGAGCCCTTCGAACTCGCGGCCGTGCAGGAAAAATTGACCGGCGGCAAGAAGGGCAAGTTTTTCATCATCGACGTGCAGGCGCACTTCTCGAATGCCGGGCCCATTGGCAACTTCCGCGCGAGCGAAACCGCACGAAACATGGGCTTTCAGCTCAAGAACGACGCCGAGGCGTATGCGTTCAAGAATTTCGTCAAGGAGATGTTCCTGGACAGCGACACGGCGATGGTCGTGATCTCTGGCGTTCCTGGCCGCGAGATCAATCGAGGACCGGACGGCCGGATTCTCGTGGACGAAGAACGCACGCCGCGCGGAGCGGTGTTGCCGAGCTGGCTGATGGCGAAGAAACGCACGGAACTCAATGAGATTGCCGGGTCGCAACGTGCGCTGTGCCAAGGCAATCTCGCGCCGAATCACTATTGGAACAAGGAGACGAACTCGATCGACAAGACCGCGACGATCGAGCAGATGGAGCGCGAGATCAACCTGTACAAGATCAGCTCGTGGAAATGGTATTGCCACACCGATCCCGCGCGTACGGGCAACGGCTTTCAGCTCGACGACGACAACGCGCAGTGGTTCATCGAGGAATCGAAGAAGCGCGGCATGAAGCTGTTCAGCGTGCACAAGGGCTACAGCTATCAGTCGAAGACGCTCGGCCACCTCGCCAATCCGAAGGACGTCGAGAAGGCGGCCTTGCGCAACCCCGATTGCAACTTCGTCATCTATCACTCCGCTTTGAAGCACGGTGCATCGGACGGCGAGAATTGGAAGGAGATGAACGAGTACAACCCGGAGACGGGCGACTTCCAGTGGCACAAGGTCCTGATGGACATCAAGCGCCGCAATCCGCAGATCAACAACGTGTATCCGGAGATCGGATCGTTCTTCAACACGCTCGTCGTGCAGGATCCGATCATGGCCATGCACGGCATGGGCTTGAACCTCAAGGTCTACGGGTCCGATCACGTGATCTGGGGCACCGACTGTCTGTGGTGGGGCTCGCCGCAATGGTCGATCGAGGCGTTCCAGCGCTTCCAGATATCCGACGAGCTCTGCGAGAAGCACGGTTATCCCAAGATCACCGACGAGGATCGCGCACGCATCTTCGGCTTGAATGCCGCAAAGCTGTACAACATCGACGTGAACGCACAGCGCAAGGCATTCCCGAACGATGTTCTCGAGCGCGTCAAGCAGGCATACCTCGAACGCGGAGGTCTGCGCGACAACCATGCGTACGGTTGGGTGAGGAATGTTTAGGGAATTGGGGAAAGGGAAAGGGGAAAAGTGAGCGGCGCGTCGGCTCACTCCCCTTCACCACTCACTAGTCGCTACTCACCATCAACTCGACGAGTCACGTACGGATCACGCCCATGACCGAACCACAATGGAACTTCGAAGGCGAACCGCCCTTCGAGGAAATGAGCGAGACCGGGATCAATCTCTGCGCATACTTCGACGCGATGAGCGATGCGAAGCTGCAGACCTACGATCCCTCGTTCACGGACGAGCAGCTCATGGAATGGGACGGGAATTTCACGACCGAAGGCTATTTGCTGCTGCCCTGCTGCGAGACGGAGGAGGTCGACGTAGCGATGTATCGTCGCTACATCGCCGAATGCATTCGCTACCGCGATCGCGTGCGTCAGCAGCTTTCCGCCGCCTGATTTGGAATGAGCGTCGCGTCGGCTGCCGTCGTCAAGCGGTGCTTTTCCAAGCAAGATTTCTTTCGCTACTGCCGCTTGGTCCACGGCTGGCTGTCGGCGTTCTCATTCCTGATCCTTTGCCTGTTCGCATTCACGGGCCTGCTACTGAATCATCCGGACTGGCCGCTGGCGAAAGCGCCCAAACCCATCGAGGCAAGTTTCGCGCTGACGCAAGAGCAAATCGCACAGCTTGCCGACTCGGAGGAACCGGAGCGATTGCTCGTCGAGCTCGCCGCCGCGCACGTCGCGTTGCGCGGCGAGATGACCGGCGGCAACGAAGTGGGCAACGAAATCTTCGTGCGCATGCAAGGCGTGCGCGGTCTCACCGACATCCGGGCGAATCTCGTTACGGGCAACGTCTCAGTGGTCGTGGAGCCGGCGCCGGCCATCTCGATCTTGAATGAGCTGCATCGCGGCGAGCGCGCAGGCACTGCCTGGCGATTTCTGATCGACATCGTCGCCGTGCTCTTGATCGTTCTCTCCGTCGTCGGCTATTGCATCTTCCTGAGCCTGAAATTTCGGCTGCGCACGGCCATCCTCCTCACGATCGCAAGTGCTGCCGGACTTTGGGGCTTGTTCGTGGTCGCCGTAGCGTAGATCCCATGGCGACGACGCTGCCGCCCGTCATCGAAACGCTCGCACCGGAGATCGGTGCGTATTCGTTTCGCGACGAAGCAATCCTCGGCACGCGCCTGCGGCTCCTGCTCGTCGCCGCGAATCAATCGGTCGCACGGGCCGCAGCGCTCGCGGCTCGCGCGGAAATCGACCGGCTTGCGCGCATTCTCGATACGCGTCGCGCAGACAGCGAGCTGAGCCTGCTCAATCGATCGCGCGAGCATCGTGCCTCCGAAGAGCTGTTCACCGTCGTCGCGCTTGCGGAGCGTTGGCGACGAGCGAGCTGCGGCGCATTCAGCGGCCGGCTCGGCCGCGTGATCGATCTTTGGCAGGCTGCAGTCGATCGAGCGCCCGAGCGCCGCGACGCGCAGCGCCTTGCGCGAGAGGCCGAAAGCGCGATCGTGGAGCTCGAACCGGAAACGCGCACGATCGTGCGGCCAGAGGCCGTGCAGTTCGCGCTCGATGGCATAGCGAAGGGCTGGATCGTCGATCGTGCCTTTGAAGCTGCAATGAGCACGCCAGGCGTACGCGGCGCGCTCGTGAATATTGGCGGCGACATCCGCGCAGGCGGCGAACCGCCATCAGCCGACGGTTGGCATATCGGCATCCCCGATCCGCAACTGCCGTTCGACAATGCTCCGCTGGTTGCGACGTCACGGTTGAAGGAGCATGCGATGGCGACGAGCGGCCGCGGGCCGCGCGACCGCGTTATCGGCGACCAACGTTTCAGTCCGACGCTTTCTCCGCTCGATGGTTGGCCTGTTGCGCATCACGTATCGGCATCCGTGATCGCCAAAACCGCTGCCGATGCAGATGCGCTCGCAACGGCCATGCTCGTTCTCTCTGATGTGCAAGCACTTGCGCTGGCCGGGCAGCATGGCGCAAGCGTTCGGCTTGCGATGAACGATGGCAGCACGCGCTCGACTGCCCGAGATGGCGCAGCGAATTTCGTCGACGCTCGCACCGACGGGGCCGCTTCCCCGCAGTCGACGCCCGCCACATGGCAGCCCGGTTGGCAGGCGCTCGCAACATTTACCGCGCCGCGCCGACAGCTCATTCGCGACCCGCAATTCCGATCGCCCTACATGGCGATGTGGATCACCGATCTCGACAACAAGCCGATCCGCACGCTGATCCTCGTCGGCAAACGCGCGGATTGGCAAAAGGACAATTTCATTTGGTGGTCGATGAACCGTCCCGCGACGGAACGTCTCGTCGCGACGCGCTCCATGTCGACATCTGCCGCCGGCGTGTACAACGTTTTCTGGGACGGCGTCGACGATGCCGGCAATCCTGTCCCGGCCGGTACGTACGTGCTCCACGTCGAAACGAGCCGCGAGCGCGGCAAGCACACGTATCGCTCGCTCACGCTCGATTTCGGCAGATTCCAGCGCTTCGTCGCCGAGCTCCCGCCCACCGAGGAAGGTGGGGGGTTGAGGGTGAGTTTCGATCACTATTGAGGGCGTGGGGCTCGGGGCTTGGGACCAAGCTACAGCCGCCACACCGATACTGATTCGTGACCTCGCGGCCTTGCTCTTCCTCGCTGTCAACTGTCAACAACTCTCAATTCTCAGTTCAGGACCTGTCCGCTTTCTTCCTTCACCTCGCGCCGCCGGCGACTGTGAGCTTGCTCGCATTTGTTTGTAGTCTTTCGCCGTTTTGGCGCAACTCTAATCCGGCGCCTGATGGTCGTTTGTTCGCGCATGCCGCTTAATGAGCGCACTGGCCGCGAAGAAGAGAACGATGTCCGTCCCCGAGCAAATATTGCGATTGTTTCGCGCGAACGATCAGGGCCTCGACGAGAGCACCGAGACGCTGCTACCGGCGCGTCCATGCGGTCGGCTCGCCGAAAGCGACCTGGTCAACGGTCTTCAGAACTCGGAGTTCGAGCTGCGATTTCAGCCGCAGCTCGATTTGCACACCGGCGAGATCCTGAGCGTCGAGGCGCTGGTGCGCTGGAACCGTCCCGGAATCGGTGTTCTGATGCCGGGCGAGTTCATGCCTTTTGCGGAAATGTTCGAGCTCGCGCCCGAAATCGACGAATGGGTGATCGGCGCAGCGGCCGAGCAAGCGCGCGAATGGGATCGTGCCGGTTTGCCGCCGTTCGGCGTTGCCGTGAACGTCTCCGCGCAGCAGTTTCACCGCCAAGGTTTCGTCGATCGATTCGAGCAGCTGCTCCGCGGTTGCGGAATGTCGCCGCGACGCATGGAAATCGAGATCACCGAAGAAGTGATCATGCGCAACTGCGATGCAACCATCGACATACTCGGCGCGCTGCACGAGCTCGGGGTTTCGCTCTCGATCGACGACTTCGGCAAGGGCTATACGTCATTGGATTATCTGCGCCGCTTCACCGTCGATGAAATCAAGATCGATCGTTCGTTCATCAAGGACATGCGCAAGGATTCTCGCGTGACCGGCATCGTCCGCGGCATCATCGAGCTGGTCCACGGCCTCAGGCTGCAAGTCGTCGCAGAAGGCATCGAAACATGCGAGCAGCTCAAGCGCCTCATCGATTTGAAATGCGATCGTGCCCAGGGCTTCCTCATCGCCCGCCCGCTCCCCGCCGCCCATCTCGAGTACTTCGTCGACGAGTGGCCGCATCGGTGGAGGACGATGACCAGCTAGGAATTGAGAATTGAGAATTGAGAATTAGTGGATAGTTGATAGTTGACAACGAAGGAACGGGGTCAGTGAATAGCGAAAAGAGCGCGCGTCGCACGTCCACGCGACTCCCCTCGCCACGACGCTATCGCTCTCGTCGCCTCTCCCCGAGGAGAGGCAGTTCTTGCGCGCTATGCGCGCGTCGCTGTCCACTATCAACTATCAACTTAGCCGGCCAGCGAGGCCTACTTCTCCACCTTCCTAATCGTTCCCTGCGCGACCGCGCAGAGCTTGCGATCGTTGTCGCGCACGACGTAGACATCGCAGCGGCAGACGGCCTGCGTCTTGCCTTGCGCCACGCAAGTTGCTTCCGCGACGAGATCGCCAGGTCCGACGGCCGGTCGAACATAGTTGATCTTGAATTCGACGGTCAGCGAATCTCCGAGCAACGAACCGCCGGCATAGGTGAGCGCATTGTCGGCGAGATACGCGATTACTCCGCCGTGCACGAAGCCGTGTTGCTGCAATAGCTCCTGTCTGATCGGAATCGAAAGCTGCACGCGGCCCGGCTCGATCGCATCGAGCCGGGTACCGACGAGCACGCTGAACGGTTGGTTTGCGAGGACCGCCCGGTAGAACTCGATGTCTCGTTCGGCCGTCATCGTGCAGCTCCCCGACGGAGCTTCTCGAGATATCGATCGCGCAACTCCGTTTGACGCGAACGCATCGAGATCGCATTCCCGCCGATCCACACCTGCTCTGCGACCGTCGTCACCTCGAGAGGGTCGCCGCTCCACAGCACGAGATCCGCAACTTGCCCTTCGGCGATGCGGCCGCGCGTCTGCGACAAACCGAAGATTTCCGCCGGCACCGATGTCAGTCCTGCGAGCGCGAGATCCCACGGCAATCCATGCGCCACGGCATTGCCGGCCACTTGACGGATCTTGCGCGCATTGTGGCTGCGATCCGAAAGAACTTGCGTGAAGCCCACGCGTACGCCCGCACGCGCAAGCAACGCAGCATTGTCCAAGCGCGCTCCGATGACATCGAATGTGATCGGCAGATTCACCAGCGAATCGAGCAGCACCGGAACCTCCGCCGCTGCGAGCTCTTCAGCGACGACCCAGGCTTCCGCACCGCCTGCAATGACTGGCCTGATCCCGTAACGCTTGGAGAGTGCGAGCACTTGCCGGATATCGGCCGCACGATGGACGTTGAAGACGAATCGTCCGCCCTTGAGGTAGCGCGCAAGCACTTCGCGACCGGCCGGTAAGAGCAACGCGCGATCGCCGAGCGGCGCAGTCCCGCGTGCCTCTCTGACCGCTTGATCGAGCAGCATGTATTGCGCGGCACGGCTGCCGCCCGTGAGCGGCAGCACATCGCTGCCGATCGACACGAACATCGATCGGCTGCCTTCGAGCACCGCATCGAAGCGGCCATCCAATGCGACTGCAGCTCCCTGCCCTGCAAGCATGCTGCCGCCGGCCGGCGTGCCGGGCTCGATCACCGTCCACGTGAGCCCTTCCACTTGCGCAATCGGCACGAGCACCGAACGCGGGTTATAGGCGAGCGTAACATCGAACTCCGGCCGCCATTGCATCTCGTGTGCCGGCGCATTGAGTCTCAAATTCTCATCGACGGTCGAGCTTTCGCCGGAAACTTCTTCGACGCCGATCGCCGTCAGCCCGGCAAACAATCCAGGCGTGACCGACTTACCGTTCGCTTCCACGATGGTTGCGCCGGCAGGTGCAGAGAGTCCGCGGCCGACTGCGGCGATCTTCCCGTCGCTGACGAGCACGTCTGCGTTCGTGAGCTTGCCCGCGCTCGTGAGCGTATGAACTTCAGCGTTGCGGATGAGGAAGTCTGCCGCCGACACGTTCGACGTCAGGCCGACCAACGCGAGGGCGAACGCGATCGACAACTTATTCATGGCCCACCCCCGGTTGACCGAGCATGAAGTCCGAACGCGGCTTCGTCGGTTGCGTGCGGTCGTACACCAGCACGCCATCGATGAACACTTGTTCCGCGAGCGCATACACGCTGAACGGATCGCGATTCCAGATCACGACGTCCGCCATCTTGCCGACTTCGAGCGATCCGGTGCGATCGGCGATGTCGAGTGCCTTGGCAGGATTCGAGGTGATCCAGCGAATCGCACGTTCCGGTGGAATCGACAGCCCAACGCGATTGCCCCGCGCCATGCTCTTCGCTGCCTCCTGATTCAGGCGCTGAATGCCTTCTTCGGAATCTGAGTGCACGATTGCGCAACCGCCCTCCGGAAAGTCCACCATCGCGAGATTCTCTGGAATGCCGTCGAACGACTCCATCTTGAATCCCCACCAATCCGCCCAAAGCGCGCCGCACACTTGCTCTTCAGCGAGCCGGTTCGCGATCTTGTAAGCCTCGACGCCGTGATGGAATGCGGCGATCTTGAAACCGAACTCCTTCGCAAGATCGAGCATCACCTGCATTTCGTCGGCGCGATAGCAATGAATGTGAACGATGATCTCGCCTTCGAGCGCACCGACGAGCGTCTCGAGCTTGAGGTCGCGTTTCGGCTCGCTCGGCGGCTGGGCATCCGGGTCCTTGGCCTTCTTCTTTTCGTACGCAGCGAGCTCACGGCGGTATTTCTCCCAGCTACGCCGATAGTCCTGCGCATCGGCAAATGCCTGCCGGTAGCCGGCCACATTGCCCATTCGCGTCGAGGGCGCCTGCGATCTCGATCCGTACACGCGCTTCGGATTCTCGCCGCACGCCATCTTCAAGCCGTGCTTCGCTCCGGGAAATTTCATGGCTTGGTAGCTGGCCGCGGGAACGTTCTTCAACGTCACGCCACGGCCGCCGACGAGGTTCGCGGACCCAGGCAAGATCTGCAGCGTCGTCACGCCGCCTTCGAGCGCAGCTTGAAAGCCGGGATCTTGCGGCCACACGCCGTGTTCGGCCCAGACGTTCGCCGTCACCGGCGCGGTCATTTCATTGCCGTCTGAATGTGCGTTGACGCCGGGACTTGGATACACGCCGAGATGCGAGTGCACGTCGATGAGACCGGGCGTCACCCAACGTCCGCTGGCATCGATAACGCGCGCTCCGGCAGGAACTGCGACGTTCGCGCCGATCGCTTGTATACGCCCGTCCGCGAGCACGAGATCGGCACCATCGAGACGCTCGCCCGTGCCGGTCAAGATCGTCGCATTGCGAATGACGATCGGCGGCGATGCAGCAGGCTGATAGGTCGACGGATAGGCGTCCTCGAGTTTTGGATACAACTCGCCCGCCGGCTCATCCGCTGGCTGCTGCGACGCGCACGCCACGAGCAACGCCGCAACCGCAGTCGCGGCCAGGGTCTTCGGCAAACCCATAGTGAATCCTCGCGTTGACGCAGAAGCGGCGATTTCTACGCCAACGCTCGGGCTTCGCGCAAGCACGCGAAGCGGTTGTCAGTTTATAGTTGATAGCGAAGAGGCGGAGCTGCGTAGTGACAGTTGACATCGAGGAAGTCGCGCTGAACCGCAATTGAGAATGGAGAATTGAGAATTACCCAGCGCCATTCTCCTAGCCGTCATCGTTGACTAGCTGCATCGTATCGCTTGTTCGCTGTCAACTATCAACTGTCAACTCTCGAATGACGCTCAAGCCGCAACTCCAAATGTCTGCGCACATCCGGCCATTCGCTTGCGAGGATGCTGTAGAACACCGTGTCGCGGGGCGAGCCGTCGCGGCGCGCTTGGTAATGCCGGATCACGCCGTCCTTCTTCGCGCCGAGCGCTTCGATCGCGCGTTGCGATCGGAAATTGAAATTGTCGGTGCGAAAGCCGACGACCTTGCAGCCGAGATCGTCGAAGGCGTGCGCAAGCAGCATCAACTTGCAAGTCGTATTCACTCGGGTCCGCTGCCGGCTCTGCGCGTAAAAGGTATAACCGATCTCGACGCGATCGATGGGTGCAACGATGTCGTGATAGCGCGTCGAGCCTATGACCTCGCCGGTGCTCGAGTCGCGCACGGCCCACGGCAGCATATGCCCGGCACGCTGACCTTCGAGCGCCGTTTCCAACCAGCGTTTGACCTCGTCCGGCCGCGGAACGCTCGTGAACCACAGGTTCCACAACTCGCCGTCCGCCGCCGCACGCGCGATCTCGTCGTGATGTTCTATCGTCAACGGCTCCAACCGGATGCCGTCGCGTTCGAGGGTGATGGGTTGAGGGTGGATCATTGCAGACTACAGGCTACAGGCGACAGAGGACAGGTTACGGGCGCGATGAAGTCGGGCTGCGGTGAGCGAGCAGCCACGCGACCAGGTCGACGTTTCGGTCAATTCTCAATGCTCTTGCGTGCGCGCCGCAACAAAGGCCGCTGGGCTCCGGCGAGCCGCCGTGGCTCGTGATTGGGGACTCGCGACTCGTTGAAGCCTATCGTCATCCGTGAGTAGTGAGTGGTAACCAGCTGTGATTTCTCGACTCAGGTGCGTCATCCTTTGGCTCCTCATCCCAGGGCCCGGTGCCCAGATCCCTTTCTCTCATGATACGTTTCCACTTTCTTCTCAGTGAGGCCGCCGATGTCGAACCTTGCGAGAACCGCCCTCGTCCTTGTGCTCTGGGGTCTGGCTCTTCAGGCGCACGCCCAGTCGCCGGCCGTCGCTCAGGAACGCGAGCCCAGTGCCGCAGACATCAGATTCGACAAACTCTTTGGCGAGGACTTTCTCGACGAATACTGGCAGTTGTACCCGGGCTCGGCGATCGGCGTCGGCTACTACAAGTACGCCGATCGGCTCGTCGTTCCGGATGATAGATCGCGCGAACGGCAGCTCGACTTCATTCGCCGTTGGCGCAGCCGCCTGCACAGCATCGATCCGAACACCTTGAGCGAAACGCGCCGTGCGGATTGGGCGATCCTCGACAATGAATTTGCGGCCGACCGCTGGTCGATCCTGGAATTGCGCGAATGGGAATGGAACCCAGCGGTCTACAACGTGGCGGAGCCGTTCGCAAAAATCCTCAACACGGAGTTCGCACCCCTCGACGAGCGCCTGAGAATTTTTTCGCGGCGCCTGCAACGCGTACCCGACTATTACGCCGCTGCACGAAGGAACGTGAAGAACCCGACGTTCGAGCATACGCAGCTTGCGATCGAGCAGAATCGCGGCGCGTTACGAGTCTTCGATACGGATCTGAAGGAGAAAATCGAGGCCTCGACGTTATCGGAAAGCGAACGTCGCGCGCTGATACGCCGCGCGGAAGCCGCGCGCGAAGCGATCAACGCCTATATCGAATCGCTTGAAGCGCTTCTTCCGTCGTTGCAAGGCGATCAGGCGACATCGTTCCGCTTGGGCCGGGCGCGCTACGACAAGAAGTTCTTTTATGCCATTCAGACTGGCGATACGGCCGAGGGACTCTACCAACGTGCGCTCGAGGAGAAAGAGCGTCTGCACTCGCGCATGGAAGTGCTCGCTGACCAACTTTGGGCGAAGTACTTTCCGAACGCCGCGTCGCCGGCAGACCGACTCGACAAGATCGGCCGCCTCATCGACAAGATATCGGAGGAGCACGTCGCTCCGCACGAATTCCTACCGACGATCGAGAAGCAGATTGCAGAGCTTGCGGATTGGGTGACGAAACATCAGCTACTGACGCTCGACCCTGACAAGCCGCTCCGCGTCCGCAAGACGCCGCCGCATCAGCGCGGCGTCGCGGTGGCAGGCATCGATGCACCAGGTCCGTACGATCCGGATGTTCCGACGTACTACAACGTCATCCCGGTCGATGAGCTTCCGCCGGAGCGCGCGGAAAGCCTGCTGCGCGAGTACAACCGTTGGATGCTGCCCATTCTCAATATTCACGAGGCCATCCCGGGCCATTACGCGCAGCTCGTTCATGCGAACAAGTCGCCGAGCAGGATCAAGGCGATCTTCGGCAACGGCGCGATGGTGGAAGGCTGGGCGGTGTATGGCGAGCGCGCGATGCTCGAGTCCGGCTACGGCAATCACTCCGCCGAAATCTGGCTCATTTATTCGAAGTGGCTGCTGCGCTCGGTCGTGAACACGATCCTCGACTATTCAGTGCACGTGCTCGACATGAGCGAGCAGGATGCCAAGCGCCTGCTCGTGCGCGAGGCTTTTCAATCCGAGGAAGAAGCCAACGGCAAGTGGCGTCGCGTGCAGCTCACGAGCGTTCAGCTCACCAGCTACTTCGCCGGTTACGCAGCCATCTACGACTTGCGCGAGCAGCTGAAGCGCGATTTCCCCGCTGTCTTCGATCTGAAGCGCTTCCACGAGCAGTTCCTGAGCTACGGAAACGCGCCGGTGAGAATCATCAAGGAGCTGATGACGAGCTCCTGGGCGGAGATCTAGGGCTGAAGACTGAAGGCTAAAGGCAGCGCGCATGCGTGCGATTCCGGCCCGAGCCCCACACCAGGCCCCAAGCCCTTGCCTGTCGCCTGTTGCCGCGGCCGCTACGCGGCCGCTTGGCATCGCTCCCAGAACCGGTGCGCTTCCGCTTTGCGGCCACGCTCGACGAGATAGCCGTAACCGAGTTGGCCGGCGGGCTCGAGCAACTCTGCGTCGCGTTGTGCGGCGAGCGTGAGATTGTGCAGTCCGGTCTCGTCGCCTGCCTCTAGCAGCAGACGGCCGAGCAGGAAATGCGCCTTCGCTGCATTGGGATCCAGAATGACGAGCGTGCGCAGCTCCTCGATCGCTTCGGCCTGACGGCCGATGTCGAGTAGCAATAGCGACTTGTCCCAACGATCCTGCGGCTTGAGCTCCTCTTCCGCCATGCTCTCGTATTGGGCAATCTTCCAACGCGCCTGCACGATCTCTTCGTGACGCTTGCGCCATGCCGCGCGGTTCGCAACGCGCCATTCCTCGTCGCACCACTTAAGCATCGCCGTCGCGAGCGGTCCGAACAGCTTGAGCGCGACAGCCTCCGGAGCATGTGTCGGAAGATCGGGCTGCAAGTTCAGTGCGGCCAGGCGTTCGCCGAGCGGAGGATGCGTATCGCCGTCCGCTGTGGACGCACGCATCGCTTGCTGCAACCAATCGCTGCGTAGCCATTCCTTGTGCGCGACTGCAAGCGCGCGAGGAAGCATCGAGTACGGCGGATATGGCGGCTCCGGCGTCTTTTCGAGATGCGCGTAGAAGCGCTCCCAAAACACCTCGGTGAGAAAACGATCGGCCAGCGCCTTTTTGGTCAGAGCGCGCCCGAGTACTTGCGCGTTGGTCGTCCAGGCAGCACGCTGATCCGCTTGCAGCTCGTGATTGCGGGCCAACGCAAGTGTGTACGCCGTAAAGTACGGCACATAGCGCAGATAGAACTTGGCAAGCAATCGCTCGAGTCCATTGCCTGACTCGGCGAGCTTGCGTTCGAGCGCTTCGAAAGTAGCGCGCTGACGATAGATCCAAGCCGCCCAACGACCATGCTCGCCGCCGAGATGGCCGATCTCGTGAGCGAGGACGGTCGTGAGCTCTGCAATGCTGAGCACGGCGAGCAGCGGAATGCCGAGCGACAGATGATTGCTGTAGCCGCCGAACACGCCCCAACGCGGAATCTGGCGAATGCATGCGTCGCACGAATCATCGAGCGTCACGCTCGCGATCTCGAACCGTTTCACCTTGTCTTTGCGGCGCACCGCCGTCCGTTGCAGGACATCGTCGATGAGGGCGAACAGTTTCGGTGCTTCCTCGCGTGTCACCGTCCGCCCGGCTGGCGGTTCGATCTTTACGACGAGCGCGTGTGCAACGGGAACGATCAATGCAAGGCTTACGATCAAACCGACCGGGACGAGCGGCGACACCGGGTCGCCTTGCACGAGAGCGGCGAAACCGTAGTAAGCAGCCGTCAACGCGATCGCGCCAAGCGCTATGAGCGGAAAGTAGCCGAGCGCTGCGACACATACGACTTCGAGTGCGTATCGGCTAGGCTGCTCCTCGCTGCGCCGCTCGAGTTGTGCCAGCAGCACGGACCGCTCACTGATGTCCATGCGCTCCTCCGCAGAAGTGTGCAACCGAACAAGATTACGTCGCACACATTGCGGCAAAATTTGAACTAGGTCTCATTTCGAGGGCGTGGCGGACTTTCGTGGTGCAGCCCCCAGTGATGTTCCAGTTGCTGCGACTACTCGTTGTAGCTGAGGAGCCAGAAACCATCGTTCACTCAGTGCATGAGATCGCGATTGGACTATTTTGCATCTGCTCTTCGGCTGAAAGACCCCACGCTCCAAACCCTTTGCTAAGAAAGTTGTGCGCGCCTGGACACCGCGCATGAGCTACCCGAAAGTACGTCGGCGTCGGCGTACTTTCAGGGGATCGCAGCATGTCCACGTTCTTCGCAATGGCCGTATTGGCGTTGGCCAGCGGCGGACAAGTCATTCATCCAGAAAAACTAACCGGCGACGGAGTGAAACCGGCACCGCGGCCCCCGCGGCCCGCACTCGAGATCGGCACTCCGCCGGAGACGGCGAAAACACGCGATGGCCGCATCGTGCAGAACGGCTTGCGGCCGAAAGACTACGAATACGTCCTGGGCGACGGAGTGACGACGAAGGAAGTCGTCTACTTCAGCCAAGGGATCGCGTGTTACGCGAAGATCTTCTATCCGAAGAATTTCAATCCGAACGCCAAACCCGGTATTCCGGCGGTCGTGCTCGGACAAGGCTACGGCGGCACGCACGTTTCGATCGAGAAATACGCGAATCGTTTTGCCGAAAAGGGGCTGGTCGCGATGGCAATCGACTACCGGGGCTGGGGTTTTTCGGAAGGCTTTCCCGAGATCGTCGATCCCGTGATCGGCGGCGGCGTGCAGCGCGACGACCAACGCTTCGAGTATCGAACGACCGAAGTGCGCATCAAGCGAACGAAGCTGATTCCGCAAGAACAGCAGCAAGACATGCGCAATGCGATTTCGTATATCCAGGGCGAGCCCGGCGTCGACCCCGATCGCATCGGCATCTGGGGCTCGAGCCTTGCCGGCGGTAATGCAACCGTCGTCGCCGGTCAGGATGGGCGCGTGAAAGCCGTATCGATCCAGATTCCGGCCATCACCGGGCCTGCGACGATCGCAGGCCGACATCGCCTGGTCGGTCCTGCCCTGGAAGACGCCATCAAGCGCGCACGCGAGGGACAAGGCAAAGAGTACGTCACCGGCTTCTCGCGCTATTTCGCGACGGATCAGTACGAGCAGATGCAAGCCTTCCAGGAAAATTACGTCGGCTTTTGGGCGACGAAGATCGACGTGCCCTATCAAGTCGTGCATGCCGAGCACGATCAGCTCATCCCGCTGGAGGGCGTCAAACAAGCGCTCGAACGCGTGCCTGCGAAACACAAGAACCTGATCGTCGTTCCGGACATCGGCCACTTCGAGATGTACTCGAACGAGCCGTTCGAGATCAGCGCCAACGCAGCAGCGGAGTGGTTTTTGAAGCACTTGTGAGGAGCGCACCGGGAGTGCGCTCTTAGGGGCTCGGGGCGTGGGGCTTGGGGCTCGGGGCTGGAGAGTGGCCAGGAGCCCGCACCGTTACTCGCTCACTCTGAATCACGAGTCAGACATCGAGACTTTTGCCGCTTAGCTTTACGGCAGGCTGGCGACCATCACGATTCAGGCCCCGAGCCCCGTACCCCGAGCCCCAAGGCCTCTTGAAACTGTTGCACCCCCACTCTCACCTGTGCTACGAAGTGTCCCCATGAATTCGGCCCGTTTCTATCGATTCTGGTTTTACGCAGGTCCGACGCTGCTGGCGGAAGGATCGGGTACGGCCTGAATCGACGAAACTCCGAGCCCGACTTGAAAAAACCGCCAGCCCTCTGGCGGTTTTTTTTTGGACCGGCTCGGCGAACTCACAACCAGTGGCGCGGCGCCGCACGAGGAGCATTGCTGTGAACATTCGTACCGATGACCTGCGCATTCGCGAGATCAGGGAGCTCATCATGCCGGAAACGTTGATGCGCGAGTTCGCAGTCACCGAGCCCGCATCGATCACGGTAGCGGCGGCACGCCAGGCATTTCAGCGCATCCTGCGCGGCGAGGACGATCGGCTCGCAGTGATCATCGGACCGTGCTCGATTCACGATCCGGTCGCGGCGCTCGATTACGCCAATCGCCTCAAAGTCGAGCGCGAGCGGCGCAGCGACACGCTCGAGATCATCATGCGTGTCTATTTTGAGAAACCTCGCACGACCGTCGGCTGGAAAGGCTTGATCAACGACCCCGACCTCGACGGCAGCTTCAACATCAACCAGGGCCTTCGCCGTGCGCGCGGACTGCTCCTCGACATCAATCATCTCGGCTTGCCGGCCGCGTGCGAATTCCTGGACATGATCACGCCGCAGTACATCGCCGATCTCGTCGCTTGGGGTGCTATCGGTGCGCGTACGACCGAAAGCCAAGTGCACCGCGAGCTTGCTTCGGGTTTGTCGTGTCCGATCGGTTTCAAGAATGGGACCGACGGTAACGTGAAGATCGCGATCGATGCAGTGCTCGCGGCTGCGCACCCGCATCATTTCCTGGCCGTCACCAAACAAGGACACAGCGCGATCGCTGCAACGAGCGGTAATGCGGATTGCCATGTGATCCTGCGCGGCGGCAAGACGCCGAATTACAGCGGCGCGCACGTCGACGATGTGTCGAGACAACTTGCGGCGGCAGGACTCGAGCCGCGCGTGATGATCGATGTCAGCCACGGCAACAGCAATAAGCGTCCGGAGAATCAGCCGCTCGTCGTCGAAGACATCGCCGTCCAGATCGAAGGAGGCGAACGCCGCATTCTCGGCGTGATGATCGAAAGCAACCTGGTCGGCGGCCGCCAGGATCTCGTTCCAGGCCGTCCGCTCGTTTACGGACAGAGCATCACGGACGGCTGCATCGACTGGGAAACGTCGGTCGCCGTGCTCGATCGCCTCGCCCGCGCAGTGAAACAACGCCGCGTTCGTGAAGAATCGAAAGCGCGCCGCCCAGCATCTGAAGCAACGGCATAAAGTCGCGCGGAAATCACGCGGAATCCGCAAACGACCACGAGGAATCCCGCAGTGAACGTCCCGACGCCCCTGGCTGGAATTGGCGCGCCACACCTGGGTGGCGCTCTATTTCTCGGGGGATTCTCACATGAAGAGCCTTTCCAGCCTGTCGAGGGTCTGCGCTGGAGCGCTCCTG
>DATCLP010000421.1:0-3709 GCA_036563855.1 Steroidobacteraceae bacterium
CTATTACGGTGTGCGAGACGACGAGGAGGTGACCGAAGCCGATCGCGGGCGCCCGATCTTTCAATCGAGTCTTTGCCAGGCATGGGAGGTTGCCGCCGAACGCGCGACGCAGCTCGATGTTCGCGTCTGTCGCTTGCGTGCCGGCATCGTTTTGGGCCGATCGGGCGGCGCGCTGCCGCAGCTTGCGCGAAGCGCAGCGCTACGCGTTGCGCTCGTGTTGGGTTCGGGCACGCAATGGATCTCGTGGATTCACATCGACGATCTCGTGCGCCTCATCGCGCGCTGCGTCGATGACGAGACGTGGTCGGGTGCATTCAATGCAACGGCACCGGAGCCTGTACGCCAGGAGCAGTTTGCGCGTGCGCTTGCCGGACGCTTCGGGCGCGCGCTGATGCTGCGTCTCCCTGACCGCACCCTACGATCGATGCTCGGCGAAATGGCGCAATTGCTCGTCGACGGTCAGCGCGTCGTGCCGTTCAAGGCATTGAATCGCGGCTTTCGATTCGATTACCCAACGCTCGATGCAGCGCTTGCCGCGCTCTTCCCGAAAGCGGATCACGCTCAGTTACGCGACGCTGCCGAAATCCTTTATGACCCCGTGTGTCCGGTGTGCAATCTCGAGATGCGCCGCTACTGCCGGGAGGCGCAGCGTCGCGGACTGCCGTGGCGCTTCACGGACGCCGCCGCATCTTCGACGCTTCTGGCGTGCGGGATCGACAGCGATACGGCACGCCGCCGCGTATACGTCGTCGATTCCAATGGCCGCATGGTGAGCGGGCTCGATGCGCTGGCGCATATCTGGTCGACGCTCCCTGGCTGGCGTTGGCTCGCGCGCGTCGTGCGGCTGCCAATCGCGAGCAGGCTCGCAAACCTAGCCTACGACTTGATGCTGGCGCCTTTGATCTGGCGCTGGAGCACGTGGCGACGCGCACGGGGTGTCAAGGCCGAGCCTTTGATGCGTTCGTGAGCTTTGCGATCGTATCGGGCGCGAAGTCGAAGGAATCGAAGAACAACCGCTCCTGCGGCAAACCGCGCGCCAGGAACTCGCTGCGCACGGCCTCGACCATCGCCGGCGGTCCGCTTGCGTACACATCGATCGAATCCAGACTGCTGATTTGATCTTCGAGCGCCGCCTCATGAATCCATCCCGTGCGGCCGTCCCATGCATCGCCGTCTTTCGGATTCGACAACACGGGCGTGTAGCGGAAGTTTTCGTAACGCGCGCACCACTCGCGCAACAGCGCATCTTCGTAGAGGTCGATCCTCGTTTGCGCGCCCCAATACAAGTGCAGCGGCCGGCGATCGCCTCGTTCGAGCAGTTGTTTGAGCATGGCACGCAACGGTGCATAGCCCGTGCCGCCGCCGATGAGCACTGCGGGGCGCGGAGAGCGGTCGCGAAACCAGAATTGTCCGAGCGGCCCTTCGATGCGCAGCAATGTCTTCGTTTGCATGCCGGAGAAAACTTGCTCGGTGAATTCGCCGCTTGCGACGCGGCGAATGTGTAGCTCGAGAATGCCGCTACCGTCAGGGGGGTTCGCGATCGAAAAGCTGCGGCGCCGATTGTGCGGCAGCATGATGTCCAAGTACTGGCCGGCGAGATAGTCGAACCGTTCCGCGGCCGGCAGTCGTAGGAACACAGCCATTACATCGGGAGCGAGCGGCTGCAGCCGTTCGACTCGGCAAGGAACACTGCGCACTGTCAAATCGATGCTCGGCGGTCTGATCTCTCTCACGTGAATGACGAGCTCGCGGTCGAGCGCGCGCGCCTGGCACAACAAAGCAAAGCCTTCGCGCTCCTCTTCCGGAAGCAGTCCGAGCGGTCGACCGTTCGGATAGAACACTCGCCCGCACACGATCCGTGCCCGGCAAGACGAGCAGTGACCGCCCTTGCAGCTGTGCGGCAGGTTCAGCCCGACGCGCAAAGCCGCTTCGAGAATGGATTCGTCTTCCTCGACGGTGAGAATTTGCTGCGAAGGCAGGAGTGTGACGCGTGCGGACATGATGGAGGCTCGAGGGGTCGCGCTATGTAACGCGCCGACGCCGACGAGTATGCGATGCAAGTCGCAGGTTGCGAAACGATTCGGTGCGCGGCATTAGCCGAACGAGCGATGCGCGCAGCAAGTTCGCTCCTGCGGATATTTGCGCGCTCGGGAACAATCGAGGATTCCAGGCCTACGAGCGGCGTCGCTCGGCCATGCGCCGATCCTGCCAGCGCCGCGCCCGGATCGGCGGTAGCTTCGCTTTGCGGCCGATCGCGTGCACGAGCGCATCCTGCAACACCTTGTACGCGCGCTCGCGTTCGCCGAGCTGCTCGAGCAATCCGGCGAGGAGCTGGTACGTTTCGAGCCGCGGTCGCAAAGCCAAGCTCGTTTCGAGGAGGCTGCGTGCTTTGCCGTAGAGCTCGCTCTGCATTGCCAATCGCGCGCACGTCACGAGCAGTGCGGGATCTTGCGGATGTTCTGCCAGCCAGCGTTCGGCGCGATCGAGCGTCTCCAACGGTTCGGCGGTTTCGAGATCGCCGTAAGCGAGCACGGCAGCCTCGTCCCACTGTTCTTCGAGCAGGACCCGCAGCTCCGCTTCTGCAGACGCGTGATCGCCGCAGGCCATTGCACCGCGCGCATACGCGATGACGATTTCGGGTCGCCGCGTGAGGGATTTCGGAATCGCCTTCCAAGCGGCGGCGAGCTCTTCGCCGTCCTTTTTCGCGGCCGCGGCTTTCAAACGGTCGAGATAGATCTGAGCAACCGTCTCATCGATGGCCGACGTGCTGATGCCCCGCGTGCTGCGCAGGCGCGGCTCGAGCGCTTGCAGCTTTTCCCACTGTCCGGTTTGCCGATAGATTCGCGCGAGCAGCATCAAGCCGCGCGCGTTTTGCTCGCCGCAGTTGTCGAGCTGTTCGAGCGTTGCGAGCGCCGCATCCAGCTTCTGATGCTTGATCAAGAGCTCCGCTTGCATGATCAGAATCGGCGCTCGGCGGTCGCCGGCCTTGTCGAGTGCCCGTGCAAGCAGGTCGTCGCGCCGATCGTGCGCGCCTTGCAGTTCGGCTGCCCGTGCGGCGACCAGGTAGTGTGCCGCAGGCTCCTCCGCATCATGCGCGGAGCGCGTCAAGGTCGTTTCCGCTGCGGCCCAATCGCCTTCGGACATTTCGAGAATACCGCGAGCGAGACTGCGCCGCGCTCGTTGCAGACGTCGTTCTTCCTGCGCCTCGCGCCAAAGTCGCCGTGCGCGGATCATTCGCGCGACAAGGCGGATGAGGACATACGCAAGAATCGCCGCGAGCACGAAGCTCACGCCAGACATTTCGATGAGCGTGTCGCCGAAGCGCAGCGCGACGTAACCGGGATCGGCCAATAGGAATTGCGCCAGCGCCGCGCCGCACAGCAGTGCCGCAGCGACGTACAGCGCAATTTTCATCGGGCCCGGCTTCATTGCGCGCTCCGCGGCATCAGACGCTGAAGGCTTTCCGCAGACTTCGAGATATCCGGCAGCCGAGGATCGATGTCGATGGCTTCGAGAAGCTGAATTTCCTTGAGTAACGCTTGGGTCGAGGCACTGTTCATGTCGAAGAACTCCGCGAGCCATCGACGCGCCGCGGCCAGCGCGCTGCGGTAGGCCTCCTGATCGTGGCGCGCAATGGCCGTTCGAGCCGAGAACAACAGCAATTGCAAGTGCTGGCGGCGGACGAGCTGTTCGTTGCGCGTCACGACGG
>DATCLP010000422.1:0-2537 GCA_036563855.1 Steroidobacteraceae bacterium
GGCACGCTTGGAATGTGCGTTAATGGCGCATTCGTTACCGGATTCAGAATGTGCGCTGCAGTTTACCAGATGGGTTCACAGGTCACGGTCCGCGATTCGGCGAATCGATGGTACGTCGAACGGTCGCACCATGAGGTCATCCGCCTCGCACGGTACTTGCGTGATGATGGCCCCGTAATGGCCGTTGCCTGTTCTAGGGCGAAACCCCTAATATCACTCGCTCCTGGTAACGAACCAGATTCCCGATCGTTCGATTGAGGTGTCACGTGGGTAGAGACTACGACCCGATTCCGGGGCAGTGGTACGAAGATCTGGAGGAGAACGAGATCTTCCAGGTGCTTTCCGTCGATCCCGACGAGGAGATCGTCGAGATCATTTACGAAAACGGCGATACCGAAGAGATCGATCTCGATACCTGGCACGAGATGGATCTCGAAGAGGCCGAAGAACCGGAGGGCTGGTCCAACGATAACGACGAAGACGACGAAGACCTCGACGGCGACCTCGATGACGATTGGGACGAGGATGACGACGACTGGGACGAGGACGACGAAGACTTCGACGACGATTACAGCGATCGGGACGACGATTAGAGCAATTAATAAGGAACGAACCCGTTCGCACGCCGGCGTTCGATTCGAAGCGCGCCGGCTTTTCCAGAACCTACTTCGAGACGTGATGAGCGACCGCAGGTGACCAACGAGAATCCCGCGCGGACGCGTTTCTAGGAGCGGCGGTTACCTTTCGACCCCGTTTAGACTCCTGATTGACGCAGGGGACGAAGAGATCGCCCGCAATCAGGGGCCGCGCGTCTTGAAGCGGCCGGCAACATCCCCGATATCGTTGCCGCTGTGGCTCGCCAGAACGAGGTCCTATGAAGCGAATTCTGCTCTTTGCCGCTACGAACCTAGCCATCATCGTGGTGCTGAGTATCACGCTGCGGTTGTTCGGCGTGGACCGCATCTTGGATGAGTCGGGAACGGGCCTGAATCTGACGAACCTGCTGATTTTCTCGGCGGTCTTCGGCTTCGCCGGTTCGCTGATCTCGCTTGCGATGTCCAAATGGACCGCCAAGCGCATGATGGGCGTACGCGTGATCGATCAGCCGCGCACCCAGAACGAGGTTTGGCTCGTCGAAACCGTGCGCCGGCAGGCGCAGGCCGCCGGAATCGGCATGCCCGAAGTCGGCATCTTCGATTCCCCGGAGCTGAACGCGTTTGCGACCGGCGCACGCCGCGACAATGCCCTCGTAGCCGTGAGCAGCGGCTTGTTGAACGCCATGTCGCGACGCGAGGCCGAGGCTGTGCTCGCGCATGAAGTGAGCCACATCGCAAACGGCGACATGGTGACGCTCACGCTGATCCAGGGCGTCGTGAACACGTTCGTCATTTTCATCTCGCGCGTCATCGGCCATACCGTGGACCGCGTCGTCTTCAGGACGGAACGCGGTTACGGCCCGGCCTTCATCATCACCGTGATCGTCGCGGAGCTCGTGCTCGGCATTCTGGCGACGATGATCGTCATGTGGTTCTCGCGTCATCGCGAATTCCGCGCCGACGCAGGCGGTGCCCGGCTTGCCGGACGCGAGGCCATGATCGCTGCGCTCGAGCGACTGAGAAGCCATCGGTCCGGACCGCTGCCGGATCAGATGGCCGCCTTCGGTATCAACGGCAGCATTGCGCGCGGCTTGCGGAGGCTGTTCATGACCCACCCGCCGCTCGAGGAGCGCATTGCCGCGCTCGCCAAGGCCACCAGCTTCTAGTCGATCGCGGTGCGGGCGGGACTCGCCCGTACCGCTCTCCTTTCACACCTCCCCGCCGACGGTGGCGCAGATCCGAGCCCGCGATTACGCTGCGGTCGGGCTGGATTCCGAGGCGGTCGAATGCTCTCGCTGCGAATGCTCATCGTGGCCGGCGTCGCCGGCATTTGTCTGTGGGGCTTGTTCGAGCTGCTCGACACGTTGAGAGAACCGGGGCTCCTGCGCACGAAGCAGTCCGTCGCCATCAAGGGCTGCAACTCGCTCGATGAGCACGAAGACGCCCGGCGCCTGTGTCCGCTGTTCGTCTGTCAAAAGGCGCTGATCGACCGCAAGCTCGTCGGCCTGCAAGCCGCCTTTCGCATTTCGGTCGACGAGAACGCGGCTTCCGGACGTCTCATCGCAGGACGCGTCAGCGAACCCGGTCGCGAAGATCGGGAGTTTGCGTGCCAAGTCCAGGGACTGAAGCTGCTCGATGCACGGCTGCTCGCACCGGGTGAGCTCGATGATCTCACCCCCGAGGTCGCACGCGGGATGGCGAACTGATCGGAGGGGATGTCGCCGACTTGGCCGAGATCCGCAAATGCGCTGACATCTGTGAGATGCTAAGCGCCTAAGCCGGCCCTCAAGACTGCGCCAACTCATGCTTTCCGCCGCCTTCCTGGATCATTTGCGCTCGATCGTCGGACCTCAGGGTTACTTGGATCGGCCCGACGACGTCGCACCGTACGTCGTCGACCATCGGAAGCTCTACCACGGCGCAACACCGATGGTGCTGAGA
>DATCLP010000423.1:0-2196 GCA_036563855.1 Steroidobacteraceae bacterium
GACATGCGCTCGCCCGGCATCGAGGTACGCCCAATCGTTTTGATCAGCGGGACGCGACATTTCTGCGAGGTGTTCCTGAGGGACGTGCGCGTACCGAAGGAAAACTTGGTGGGCCGGCTCAACGGCGGATGGGAGATCGCGAAACGTCTGCTGCAGTACGAGCGCGACAGTCTCGCCGGAAACCGTGTGCAGCTGCGGGGACTGGCGGAGATGGCGAAGGCATATGTCGGGACCGACGCTCAAGGCCGGATTGCCGATCCTTGGTTGCGGCAGCGTTTGATCTCGAATGCGATGCGTTGCGAGGCTTTTGCGCAGACGGTTCGGCGTGTCTCCGAGGAAACGAGCAACGGAGGTGTCAGCTCCGCAGTCTCGGCGCTAAAGAATCTCGGGGCCGCGATATCGCAGGAGCACGCGGAGCTCACCGTCGACATCCTCGGTCATCAGGGGCTCGGATGGTCAGGCGACGGCTATTCCGAGGAACAGCTCGAGGCGACGCGCGCGTGGCTGCACAGCCGCGCTTATTCCATTTACGGCGGCAGCCACGAAATCCAGAACAACATCATCGCCAAGCGAGTGTTGGGTCTTCCCGATTCGATGCGCAGTGCGAATGGAGAGAGGCAGGCATGGCGAGGCTGACCGAAGAGCAGCGCATGCTCCGCGATGCTGCCGCGGAATGGGTACGCGACAAAGCCCCGATAGCATCGTTTCGTAAGCTGCGCAACCAAGATCCCGAGATCGGTTATTTCCCCGAGCTTTATGCCGACATGGCGCAAATGGGGTGGACCGGCATCCTGATTCCCGAGCGCTATGGCGGCTGCGACTTCGGCTGCGTGGGGATGGGACTCGTGCTGGAGCAATTGGGGCGACAGCTCGTGGCTTCGCCTTTGATCAGTTCGGCCGTTGCTGCCGCCAGCGCTCTGGTTCTCGGCGGTTCCGAGGCGCAGCGCCAGCAATGGCTCCCGAGCATTGCGAGCGGAAAACTCGTTGCGACGCTCGCCGTCGACGAAGGCAGTCGGCACGCGCCCCGAGGATTCGCGACGAAGGCAACGCGCACCGCGAACGGCTGGCGGCTCGACGGAACGAAACGGCCGGTCATTCACGGCATGGGGGCGGATCTGTTGCTAACGGCGGCGCAGATCGAGTCGTCGAACGGTGCCGCAGGCGAGATCGGATTGTTCATGGTCGAGCGCCATGCCGCCGGGTTACGTCGCACGCGGCTGCACGAAATAGAGCCGCGAGGTGCGGCGATCATCGAATTCGAGGGCGTCGAGGTGAAGGACACCGACCGGCTCACTGCGGCCGACGTGGAAGGCCTGCTCGATCGCGTACTCGACCGCGCGCGAGCTTGCCTGGCGATGGAAATGCTCGGAGCTGCTCAGCAGGCCTTCGAGACCACGCTGGAACACTTGAAGACTCGCGTGCAGTTCGGTCAGGTGATCGGGTCGTTCCAGGGACTCCAACACCGCGCAGCCGCTCTGTACTGCGAGCTGGAGCTGACGCGTTCCGCAGTGGAGGAGGCGCTGCGTGCATTGGATGAAGACAGCGACGGCGCGCCGGCGCAGGTGTCTCTGGCCAAAGCCCTCGCCGGGGAAACCTTTCGGCGGGTTGCCGCAGAGATGATTCAGTTGCACGGCGGCATGGGCATGACCGAGGAACACGATGCCGGTCTTTATTTCAAACGCGCGCGCACCGCCGACTTGAGTTACGGCGACGCTTCATTCCATCGCGAGCGTTACGGCGTTCTGCACGGATTCTGACCCGCCTCGCAAGCAGCATTAGAGACGAGTCGATGGCGATATCACGCGAAGTGCGTTTGAAGCGGCGGCCGACCGGCATGCCGACGGTAGAGGACTTTGAGCTGGCAACAGTGGAGGTTCTCGATCCGGGTCCTGGAGAAGTCCAGGTACGCAACACCTGGATGGCCGTCGATCCGGCAATGCGCGGGCGCATGAGCGAGGCGAAAAGCTACGTTCCGCCGTTTGCGCTCGGAGCGCCGATGGAAGGTCCTGCGATCGGCCGCGTCCTCGCTTCGAACGATCCGGCATTTCGTCCCGGCGATGTGGTCTGGTCGCGCCTCGGTTGGCGAGAGGTCTTCAATGCGCCTGCTTCGGCGTTGAAATTGCGAGATTGCTCGGTGCTGCCGGAGCCGGCTCACCTCGGCATCGGCGGGACAACAGGCCTCACTGCGTGGATCGG
>DATCLP010000424.1:0-5496 GCA_036563855.1 Steroidobacteraceae bacterium
ACGTAGATGAGCTCCATGTTCGCTTCGTAGAACGCATCCACCGTCCCCACGTCTCGCCAGTACTGTTGGACGCGCGTCTTGCTGTCCCGAAACGGGTAGGCGAAGACCTTCAGGCGCGGCAGCGCTTCTGGAATGATGTTGCGGCCGAAATCGTGCTGAGTGTCCGGCCGCCTCGCGTTCTCTTCGAGCAGCCGATACAGCAGGCTCGCCTTGAACACATAGATGCCCATCGAGCCGAGCGCGACGTTCGGGTTGCCGGGCATGGGCTCGGGATCTTTCGGCTTCTCCGCGAACTTCGTGATGCGAAAGTTCTCGTCGACGCTCATGACGCCGAAACCGGTCGCTTGCTCCCGCGGCACCTCGACCACGCCCACGGTGATGTCCGCCTTCTTTTCGACGTGTGCGGCGAGCATCAGACCGTAATCCATCTTGTAGATGTGATCGCCCGCGAGCACGAGCACGTGCCGGGGGTGATGCATGCGAATGAGCTCGAGGTTCTGATAGAGCGAATCGGCCGTGCCGCGGTACCAGAACTCTCCCAACTGCTGCTGCGCGGGAATGATCTCGATGAACTCGCCGAATTCGCCTCGCAGGTAACCCCAGCCGCGCTGAATGTGCTGGATGAGGGAGTGCGCCTTGTACTGCGTCATGACCTGAATGCGCCGGATGCCGGAATTGACGCAGTTCGACAAGACGAAATCGATGATTCGGAACTTGCCGCCGAAAGGCGTCGCCGGCTTGCAGCGTGTATCGGTCAGATGCTTGAGACGCTCGCCGCGCCCCCCGGCCATGATGACCGCCAGCGTATTGCGAGTCAGTCGGCTGACGTAGCGTCGAGACAGGTCGTGCTTGGGTGCGGCACCGAGCGGAGATTTTTCTGCGCTTCTCGTTGACTCGCCAATTCGATCCGGCATGTCGGTGGTTCTCGCCTTCAACCCTCGCATGTCGAGGTCGCCCGCCATGTTAGCCGATGGACGCCCGGCTCTGAGGCGCCGCTTGCCGGGAACACGCTCCTTCGGCATTGTTCGCAACGTTTCGATGAGCCGTTCGGTTTCCGCCGAATGACCCGCGTTACCCATCGCTGGATCGGCATGCGAAATTCGATTCAACGCCCACTCGGCGCCCGCGTGCGGCATCGCTACATCTCCTCGGCTGGCGTTTGCCGTCGAAGCGCGCTCCTGTGCGCGCTCGGTCTCGCGAGCCTGTGCAAGGTCCATGCACAGGAAGTTTCGAGCGGCTCGACACCCGACGATTCTGCGAGCGAAGTCGCACGATGCCTTCCCGCCGGCGACGGTTACTTCCGCGCGCGGCTCGATGGAGTCCTCAAGACGGAACTGGATTGGGGCAATGAAGGCACGGAATGCACCGGAGGCGTGCGGCCGACCGACGGCGGTATCCGCATGCGCTTCACGTCGCGGCTCGATTCCGGCGAAAAGCTCGTCATCGTGGTCGGCATCGCGCGTCTGCGCGAAGGTCAAAATGCCAAGGCCGTTCCGGTGAACATTACGGTCATTCGCGAAGGCACGGGGGAGTTCTATGGGACGCTCGGAGACGACAAGTGCATGCTGGATGAGGTTCGGCAAGAACCTATCGTCGGCATCCCGCATCGGTCGCGCTCGTATCGCGTCGTGGCACGCGGGTTCTGCACGGAGCCGGCACGCGCGGTCCGAGGCCAAGGCGCCGTGCTGCTCTCGCGGTTCGACTATGCCGGGCGCGTGGATTTCGACAGCGAAGACAAATCGGCCGACGTGCCGCAGGTAGCAATGCGATGAAGACGACGAAGCACACGATAGCTGCGCTGGTCTGCGTTTGGGGTTTGGCTGTCATTGCGGCCAGCGCTTCGGGCGAGAGCTCCGACGCCGCGCAGCTCGATCGGACGTTCCGTCGCACGACGTTGCACATCGCCACTCCGGACGCGCGTGTGCATAAGTTCAAGGTGTGGGTCGCTGACGATCCGGAGCGCCGTGCGCGCGGCTTGATGTTCGTACGCGAGCTGGCCGACGACCAAGGAATGCTGTTCATCTACGACCGACCCCAGCCCGTGAGCATGTGGATGAAGAACACCTTCATCCCGCTCGACATGCTGTTCGTTTCCGCCGACGGCAAGGTGATGCGCGTCGTGGAGAACACGACTCCGCATTCGCTCGAGACCATCGACTCGAACGGCGATGCGCTCGGCGTCGTCGAGCTGAAAGCCGGCACCGCAAAGCGCCTGAAGATTGCAGCAGGCGCGCGGATCGTTCAGCCCAAGTTCGCGGCAGGACGCTGACCCCGCCATCAGCCGTTCGGCGTCGGTGTCCGCCTATGACCTGGTCTGACGATCGTCTCTGAAAGCCCGACGCGACGCGATTTTTGGAACTCTTTCCGATGCGCAAAAAAACAGGCCGGTCCTTGCGGACCGGCCTGCAACATCATTGCTGATGTTCGCGCAGATCAGAACCGATAGCTCAGCTCCGCGTAGTAGAAACGACCGATCGGGTCGTACGTGTTGATGTCGCGGTTCTGGTTGCTCTCGGACTCGATGTACGGCGGCTCCTCGTCCGTGACGTTGTTGATGCCGATGCCGAGTCGGAGGCCCGGCGCACCGATTTGGTCGAAGTCATAGCCGAACCGCAGGTCGAAGGCTCTGTAACTATCGACCTTGAACGGCGGATCGCCGAACGTCACGTCATCGATGCTCGGGAGGAATGTGGCGTTGATACCGGCCGAGAAGCCCTTGAACCGCCAGCCGAGCTGCAGATACGCGCTCCAGTCGGGGAACAGACCATAGTCGTCGTGGTAGACGCCGCTCAGATCCTCGACCGGCAGCAGACCCGGCACGAGATTCTGGTCGTACGACAACAGGTAGTTGTAGTTGAGCTGCGCCGAGAACTCGCCGATCGTGCCTGTGTCGAATGCATAGCTCAGCTTCAGGTCGAGACCGTCTTGCTCGATCTCGGCGATGTTGATGTTGAGCAGCGTGAGCCAGACTTCATCCGACGGACGGTTGGACATCTGGCCCGGCGAGGTCACCGGAGCGCCGGTTTCGAAGTGCAACTCACCCGCGACCGACTGACCCAGTCTCACGAACTGAGCGAACGGCGAAGCCGGACCGAACTGCTCGACGTGCTGGATGACATCGTTCGACGGAAGGGTATCGATGATGTCCTTCTCCTTGATGGAGTAGTAATCCAGCTCGGCCCTGAAGCCTTCCAGCGCACCCTTCGGCGCCCACGACAGACCGAACGAGATGTTGTCGGAGGTCGAAGGCTCGAGATCTGCGTTCGCGCCGGATTGCAGCCGGAACTGCACGAAGGGCGTCCTCGTACCGAGCGGATTGCCGTTCGCGTCGTAACGGTCGATCTGCTGGCTCGACGTGAAGCCTGCGCCCGTCGGTCCGAACAGCTCGTACAGCGTCGGAGCCGTGAACGACTCGGAGTAGCTGGCGCGGATCGCGAAGGTGTCGTCGAACGGCTGCCAACGCAGCGTGAACTTCGGCACCGTCGGATTCTCGCGCGAGCGCTCGTAATGCACCTTACGCGCCGCGGCGGAGAGCTCGAGAGCGTAGAAGCCCGGGATCGCGTTGGCGTCGGAGAACACCGGCACGCGAACCTCAGCGTAGTAGCCTTCGAAATCGCGAGTGGAGTCGAACGGCTGAGTCGGCGTTGCTTGCAGCCAACCGCCGGTTCGCGTATTGCGATCGGCGTCATATCTCAATGTCTCGGTCGCAAGCTGGAAGCCGACTGCCAATTGCACCGGGCCTGCCGGCAGATCGAACAGATCGCCGTAAACCGTGGCGTCCCAAGTTCTCAGCGTGCTCAAGAAGTCCTCGGCCGACGCGCCCAGGAAGTTTTCGAGAACGCCCGGCGCCTGTTCGCGGGCAAACGGATTGTACGTGCCGGCAGCGACGGCTTCGCTGTACGCGACGGCATCGATCAGACCCGCGTTGCGAAGATGCATGGTGGTGCGGTTCCAGCCAGCTGCAACCTCGTACTTCCAGGACCCGGCGATGTCGCCTTTCGCGCCAACAACGCCACGCCATGCCAGTTTCTCGACGTCGTAGATACGCGGGAAGGCAACGAAGCGATTGCGTGCCGTGACGGCGACGTCGAAGGGATTGAACGGATGATCGGCCGGGACGCTTCCGCTCACCGGCTGCGCATTCAGCTGCGAGCGCGTGAACGAATCCGTCACCATCACGTCGCCGAACAACGAGTGATTGTCGGAAAGCGCGTGCTCCAACGAGAGGACGGCGCTCTTGCGGTCGTACGCAATGAGCATCGTCGGGATCTCGGACAGGTCGAAGAACTGCGACGCAGCGCCTTGATCCATCGGGCCGCTGTAGATGCCTTGCGCGATCAGGTCGGCAGGCGACAAGTCCAAGTTCTGCGGCGGCGCATTCAGGTTCGGGTTGAGGTAGTAGTAGTCCTGCCCGATGTTCACGATGCCCGCATACGAAGGCGTACGGAACAGGCAGCACGACCAAGGACGGTCGGACTGCAGCAGCGGATCGCTCTTCTGGTATTGCGCGGACAGAGTGACGCTCGTGGTGTCGTTCCCCGCACCGATCGTCGCGTAGAAGCTCTTCTGCGTGAAGTCGCCGTCTTTGTCCTGACCGTAGCGACCGCCGAACTCGACACCCTCGAAGTTCTTCTTGAGGATGATGTTGACCACACCGCCCACGGCATCCGCGCCGTACGTCGCAGACGCACCGTCTGCAAGAATTTCGATGCGCTCGATCGCCGACACCGGAATCAAGCTCGCGTCGGTGAACGCGAAGCCGCCGCCAGCGGCAACCGGCGACGTGGCGGCGCGACGGCCGTTGATGAGAACCAGCGTCGAGCGATTACGCAACGAAATCATCGATCCGCCGTACGTGGAACCGGCGGAGATGTTGCCGTTCTCGGAGCCGATATTGAGGCCGCCGAAAAAGCCGGGCTGAACTTTCTTCAGCACGTCGAGCACATCGGTCGGCGTACCCGAGGACTGGATGTCTTCCGTGGACATCACCGTGACCGGCACGCCAGGCGCTTCGAGGTTCATCGGAATGAAGGATCCCGTGACGATAACCTCTTGGATCACTTCATCGTCTGCTGCATGCACTGGAACGGCTACAGCCGCCATGCCCGCCGCCGCAACACCTGCGTACAGCGCACCACGGATCGCCCTCTTCAGTGCAATCGTCGTCGTTGGACTCATTACGTTTCCTCCTGCGAGAGGCATTGAATTGGAATGGACTGAAAGCAGCCGTACTGCCCGGCTACATAAGCTCCCTTCTTGGGCCTGCAATTTCTTGTCATTCGGTCCAAGCGTGGTATCGAGCATACAACTCAAGAATTCCCAATGAAAGGATTGTTGCGCAGACGGATCGCGCGCACGGCGTAGCAAAGTCGCTTGTATTCAGGCGAGTTGCGTGGTCGTCGATCGCGCTGCAACGACGCACACAATCGCCCGGTGTATACCGTGGCGGCCATGCAACATTCGTATTGGGGAAATTGCCTCTATGTTGGGCAGGGG
>DATCLP010000425.1:0-7889 GCA_036563855.1 Steroidobacteraceae bacterium
GCAGACACAGTTCTTGAACGCAGAGGTGTACAACATCAGCGATCTGCCGGCGCAGGTGTCATGGTCGGATGTCGTGAAGATCGCCGGCGTCGCGTTCCTGCTGTGTTTGGTTTCAACGATCTATCCTTCTTGGCGCGCCGCGCGGACGCAGCCGGCGCAGGCGTTGCGGCACGAATAATGGTTGCGGCTGGTACAAACGCAGAAACGTCCGATCTGGAGTCGCGCGAGGTCCTCTCGTGCAGCGGCCTCGTCAAGACATTTCAGCAAGGCGACGTTCAGGTCGAGGTATTGAAGGGCGTCGATCTGGTCGTCGAGCGCGGCGAGCGCCTGGCGATCGTCGGCGCATCGGGCTCCGGTAAGACAACGTTGCTGCAATTGCTCGGCGGGCTGGATCTGCCGACTGCCGGTACCGTGACCATCGTTGGCCAGCGCATCAACGAGCTCGGCGATGCGGAGCGGGGAATGCTGCGCAACCGGGCGCTGGGTTTCGTCTATCAGTTCCACCATTTGCTTCCCGAGTTCACTGCGCTCGAAAACGTGTGCATGCCGTTGCTGATTCGGCGCGTGCCGGTGAACGAAGCGCGCGAGCGCGCGCGGGAATTGTTGGAACGCGTCGGACTGGGTGCACGCCTGAATCATCGCCCGAGCCAGCTCTCAGGCGGCGAGCGCCAGCGAGCGGCCGTGGCCCGGGCGCTCGTGACGCGGCCGCCGATCGTTCTCGCCGACGAACCGACGGGTAATCTGGACGGTGCCAATGCCAAGCAGGTCTTCGAGCTCATGCTCGAGCTGAATCGCGAGCTCGGTACGGCACTCGTCATCGTCACTCACGCGCCGGAACTTGCCGCGCGCATGCAGCGCACACTGACGCTTCAGGACGGCAAGCTCGTATAGAACCAATCCCGGGGACGTTCTGAGATAGGTTCTAGTCGACCGGTGCCTTCCGTTGGCGCTGCCGTGCCAGGAGCGTGAGCTGCCATAAGCCAGCAAGCGCGAGATAACCGACAAGGGCCGAGAAGAAGCCCATTAGGAAACAGCCGAGCAGGAAGGGTTTCCAGATCGGGAGCAGCTGCGTCGTGAACCAGTGCCAGCTCATTTCGAAATGGATCGGCTCGCGAGGGAGCATCAGCACTGAGCACCCAATCCGATAGGCGGCCACGAAAAGCGGTACGACGGTCAGCGGATTCGTTACGAACGTGCCGACCACAGCAGCCGGAATGTTCAAGCGCAATAGCAGTGCCAGGATCGTCGCGAGCAGCGCGTGCACCGGCAGCGGCACGAACGCTACGAACAGACCTAATGCAAACGCGCGCACAACGTTGCGCCGATTGAGGCTCCAATAGGCGGGATTGTCGAGCCAGGTCTTGAACGGCTGCATGAACCAGCGGGCTTTCCACTGATGGCGCTGGCGGCTCAAGGGCTTGAAGAGACGTCTAGGCATGCTTTGACGAACGTTCGCACTTACACGGACAATGTTGCCATCCGGCCGTTCCTGCAAGCGAAGTCGGATGTACCACGGACGGAAGCGCCAAGGAGGCGCTCATGTTGCGAATCGGACTCGCAGTTCTCATCGGTCAATGTTGTATCCATTCCTTGCCGACGCTCCCGGCGCCGTCGGTTGCGGTGCCGGTGCTTGCTGCTGCTTGCATCGCTGCAGCGGCCCTGCGTCGTTCGTGGCTCGTCGCATTCGTGCTCAGTGCCGGCTGGGCTCTGCTGCACGCGGAGCTGCAGCTTCGCGAAGACCTTCCCGTCGAGCTCGAAGGCCGCGATCTTCTCGTCGTGGGACGCGTCGCATCGTTGGTCGAGCTGGAAGGCACGAATCCGCGGTTCGACTTCCAAGTGGAGCATGCTTCGGAAGCGGAAGTCCCGTCGCGTATCAACGTCGTTTGGTACGAAGCAGAAGTGCATCCCCGACCGGGCGAGCGCTGGCAACTCGTCGTTCGGCTCAAGCGACGGAACGGCTTCGCCAATCCCGGCGGGTTCGACTACGAAGGTTACCTGTTTCGAGCCGGTATTGGTGCGACAGGGTATGTGCGTGCGGGCGACGACAATGCAAAGCTCGATGAACCGACGTGGCGTTACGGAGTCCTGTGCGCTCGGGCGTGGCTAGGGGAGCGCATCGCTCGCTCGGTTCCGAGCTCGCCGATGCTCGGCATCCTCCAGGGGCTCGCCATCGGAGACGCGCAACTCATTCCGCAGGATCAATGGCGCGTCTTCAACGCGACGGGAACGTCGCACTTGATGGCGATTTCCGGCTTGCACGTGAGTATGGTAGCGGCGCTCGCCGCGGTGCTCGGCGGCGCGATCGTGCGGCTGCCGCGGATGCAGCGCTATCGAATGACCGCCATTCACGGCCAGGCTGTTGCCGGCATAGGGGCAGCGCTCGGCTACTCGCTCCTGGCGGGTATGTCGGTTCCGACGCAGCGGACGCTCGCGATGATTTGCATCTATTTCCTCGCGCGCTGGTCGAGGCGGCACGTGAGCCTCGGAAACGCGTTGGGTCTTGCACTGATTGCAGTGCTGCTGATCGATCCGTTCGCCGTCTTGTCGGTAGGCACTTGGCTGTCGTTCGGCGCCGTCGCGGTGATCGTGCTCGCTACCGGCGGGCGCATGCGAAAGGACGGCGTGTTTGCGAACTTTGCGCGTGTGCAATGGGCGGCAACAGCAGGGTTATTGCCCATCGTGGTGATGGCGTTCGGAGGGCTTTCGCTGATTTCTCCGATCGCAAATGCAATCGCCATTCCGCTGTTCACGCTGGTGGTCGTGCCGCTGACGCTGATCGGCACTGCGACAGCCTGCGCCGTGCCGGAAGTTGGCAGTGTGTTGCTGGGCGGCGCCGCAAAGCTCCTTGAATGGGCTTGGCCGTTCCTGAGCTGGCTTGCTGCTCGGCCGCTGGCGATGTGGTACTTCCCCGACTTGCCCCTATTGCAGGCAGCACTCCTCGCGAGCGGTGCGCTCTTACTCGTTCTGCCCGGTGCATGGCCGATGCGGATAGCGGCGTTGGCGCTTTGCTTGCCAGCCGTTCTTTACTATCCCGAACCGCCGGCAAGGGGCGCCTACGAGCTCGCAGTACTCGACGTCGGTCAGGGCCTGGCGATCGTCGTGCGAACGCATCGACATACGCTCGTTTACGACGCAGGGCCCGCATTCCGTTCGGGCAGGGATACAGGAGAACTAGTGGTCTGGCCGTACTTACGCGCGCGAGGCATTCGCCGCGTGGATCGTCTCGTGATCAGTCACGGCGACCTCGATCATCAAGGTGGGATGCGCTCGATCCTCGACAACATGAAGACACTTTCGCTCTCGCTTGGACCGTCGGTGAACAGTGCGGGAATCGATGCGGAGCGTTGCGCAGCCGGTCAGCGGTGGCAGTGGGACGAAGTCGAGTTCGAAGTACTCCATCCAGATGCGAGCAATGCATACACCGATAACGACAGTTCTTGCGTATTACTCGTGAAAGGGCGGGGCGGTACGGCGCTGCTGACCGGCGACATCGAGGCGGCTGCGGAGGCGGAGGTGTTGGCACGAGGTCTCGGACGGATCGATGTGCTGGTCATTCCTCATCATGGCAGCCGCAGCTCATCGACCGACGACTTCGTCGAGAAAACCAGCCCGAGGCTGGCGCTCGTATCCGCCGGCTATCGCAATCGCTGGGGTTTCCCTAGACGCGAGGTCGTCGAGCGTTGGCAGAGCGTCGGCGCGACGATTGCCTCGACCGTCGAGAGCGGAGCCATCGAAGTGTCCGTTCCTACGCACGGACAGATCGCTGTCCGGCACCATCGTCGCGAGCACCCGCGTTACTGGGCCAGCCGCTGACGTTCCGAAAATCGATCGGCAGTCTGCCCGGATCTGGCATACGACGGACCCGTATCTCGCGCCTGTGCACGTGCAAAGCTGCTAGTATTCGCGCCGACCAGGAAGTCGAGATCGCGTACTCAAACCATGTTCGAAATCGTGAAAGCCGGCGGCCCCGTGATGGTGCCGATCATTCTCGCTTCCATCATCGCGGCGGCTATCTTTCTCGAACGTTTGTGGACACTGCAGCAGAGGCGCGTGCTGCCGGCGGAGCTCACCGAAAAAGTTTGGAAGTGGGTGGAGCAGCGTCAGATCCAGGACAAGCACATCGTCGCGCTCCAGCAGAATTCGCCGCTCGGCAAGATCCTCGCCGCAGGACTGGCCAACCGGCATCGCGATCGAGCCATCATCAAAGAGGCGATCGAGGACACCGGCCGGCACGTCGTGCACGAACTCGAGCGGTTCATCGGGGCGCTTGGCACGATCGCTTCAGTGTCGCCTTTACTCGGTCTGCTCGGCACCGTTGTCGGCATGATTCGCACGTTCAACGCGATTCAGACCGAAGGCGTGGGCGATCCGGCAGCGCTCGGAGGCGGTATCGCCGAGGCGCTGATCACGACCGCGGCGGGCTTGAGCGTGGCAATTCCGGCTCTGCTCGGCTACAAGTACCTGCGCGGACGCGTCGCGAGCCTGGTCATCCAAATGGAGAAGGAGTCGATCAAGCTCGTCGAGGCGATGGAGCAGGAATATCAGAATCGGCCGCCGCAATGAATCTGCGTCCCAGCCAGCAAGAGGAACCGGAGCTGAACCTCACGTCGCTCATCGACGTGGTGCTGCTCTTGGTCATCTTCTTCATGGTATCGACGACGTTCGTCGACGAGTCGCGCCTCAAGATCCAATTGCCGCAAGCGGCCGGCGAGCCGGTCGCGACGCCGAAGCGCGACCCGATCGAAATCGTCGTAACGGCTTCCGGAGAGTTCCAGGTCGACGGCAAGACGTTGCTCAATACGAGTCCCGCAACGTTGTCGGCGGCGGTTGCCAAAGTCGCTGGCGAGCGGCGGGATCTGCCCATCACAATCCGTGCGGATGCGCGCGCGACTCACCAGTCCGTCGTCACGGCCATGGATGTCGTCGGGCGCCTGGGTTTCCGTGCGATCAATATCGCCACCGTGAACGAACCCTCCGTTCCCGCTCGATAACTCATGGCACCGATCGAGCGCGGATCCACACCGACGATCTTGCCGAGTGCATGGGCAGTCTATCGGCGGTTGACGTCTTATCTGCGTCCGCACCGTGCGATGTTCATGTTGGGGATCCTGGGCGCGCTCCTCTTTTCCGCGAGCCAGGTGGCCTTCAGCTGGTATGCAAAGCAGTTCGGCGACGGCACGTTCGTCGAGCGCGATCCTCGAACGATCGTTTGGCTGCCGGTGGCGCTCGTCGGTCTGTTCCTCGTTCGCGGGCTCGGCGAATTCACGCAAACCTACTGCATGGGCTACGTCGGCAGGCGCATCGTCAAGCAACTGCGTAGCGAGGTTTTCGAGCGCATCCTGCACTTGCCGATCGGCTACTACGATCGCAATTCGAGCGGCGTGCTCTTGTCGCGCCTCACGTACAACACGGAACAGGTCGGCACGGCAGCGACGGATTCGATCACGGCGGCCGTGCGCGAAGCGCTGACGATCATCGGATCGATCGGCTACATGCTCATCTTCATCAACGCGAAGCTCACGTTGATCGCATTGACGATGGGTCCACTCGTCGGCTGGCTCGTATCGCTCATCAACAAGAAGTTCCGGCGCTACAGCCGCCGCATCCAGGATTCGATGGGCGACATCACTCGCGTTGCGAAAGAGAGCCTGGAGGCGCCGCGCGTGATCAAGGTGTACAACGCCGAGGATTACCAGAATCGACAGTTCGAGGCAGTGAACGAGCACAACCGTCGCTCGTTCATGCGCTTGGTATTGACGCGCGGCCTCGCGAACCCCGTCGTCCAATTGGTCACGATCATCGGCGCATCCTTCGTGCTCTCGATTGCCATTGCCGATGCGATCGACGGCGAGATGTCGATGGGCGATCTCATGGCCTTCATCGTGGCGCTCGTCAATGTTGCGCAACCGTTGCGAAGCCTCATCAACGTTACGGGTCCCATTCAGCAAGGAATCGCGGCGGGCGAGAGCATTTTTGCGTTGCTCGACGAGCCGATTGAACCGAAGGGCGGCACGAAGGTTGCCGAACGCGTGCGCGGCGAGGTCGAGTACGACCATGTCTCGTTCGTGTATCCGACTGGTCAAGGCCCCACGTTGCAGGACATCGACCTCAAAGTTCCGGCCGGCAAAGTGATCGCATTCGTCGGACGCTCAGGGAGCGGCAAGTCCACACTCGTCAACCTGCTGCCGCGCTTTTACGACGTGACGAGCGGTGCCATCCGCATCGATGGTGTCGACGTACGTGAGTACGACGTACGAAGTCTTCGCGACCAAATCGCCGTCGTGAGTCAGGATATCGTTCTGTTCAACGACACGATCCGTGCGAACATCGCGTTCGGCCGTGACGTGCCGGCATCCAAGATCGAAGCCGCGGCGCGTGCGGCCTACGTGATGGAGTTCGTCGAAGACCTGCCTTTGGGGCTGGACACGCTCGTCGGCGACCGCGGCGTGTTGCTCTCCGGAGGTCAGCGCCAGCGCATCGCCATTGCTCGTGCGCTGCTCAAGGATGCGCCGATTCTGATTCTGGATGAAGCGACGTCGGCTCTCGACACGGAAGCCGAGCGAATCATCCAGCGTGCGCTGGAAGATTTGATGCGCAACCGCACGACCTTGGTCATCGCACATCGCTTGTCGACCGTCGAAAGGGCGGATCGGATTTGTGTGCTCGACGGTGGACGCATCGTCGAATCCGGCACGCATGCCGAGCTGTTGGCTCTCAATGGCCACTACGCAGCGCTCTATCGGATGCAGTTCAATGCATGACGCGTAAGTCGTGAGCCTGGATCGCACCTTGCAGCGCGTGTGGTACGAGCGTGCACCGTTGCCGCTCTTCCTCGTATTCGTTCCGTTGTCGTTCTTGTTCGCGCTGCTTGCCGCGCTTAGACGCTGGGCGTATCGCATCGGCGTGTTTCGCTCAGTGCGACTTTCCCGCCCGGTCGTCATCGTCGGGAATATCACAGTTGGCGGGACGGGAAAAACTCCGTTGGTCATCTGGATCGCCGACTATTTGCAGGCACGAGGCTGCAAAGTCGGCATCGTGACGCGGGGTTACGGCGGAGACGCGCAGTCCTGGCCTCAGGACGTCCTCAGTTCGACACCGCCCGAGCGCGTCGGGGATGAAGCGGTGTTGCTCGCGTCGAGAACAAACGCGATCGTCGTTGCCGGACCCGACCGGGTTGCGGCGGCACGGAGAGCAATCGAACGAGGTGCGGACGTCGTTCTTTCGGACGATGGCCTGCAGCATTACCGTTTGGCTCGCGACCTCGAGCTCGCGGTCGTCGACGATGCTCGCGGCCTGGGAAATGGCTGGTTGTTGCCGGCCGGTCCCTTACGGGAACGGAAATCGCGGTTGAGCGCTGTCGACCTGATCGTGCGTACTTGCAGGACGGCGCGTGTACCTGGCGCAGACGAAAGGCAGGTGTTTGCTCTACACGAGCTCACCGATGCTGTGAACTTGATGAGCGGGGAACGCCGAGCGCTGGCAGCCTTTTCGGGATCTCGAGTGCACGCAGTGGCAGCGATCGGGCATCCTGAGGCGTTTTTCTCGATGCTGGGAGAGCAAGGTGTCTCGGTCGATCCGAGACCGCTGCGGGACCATGCGCCGATCACCCAGGCGGACGTAAGTTTCGGAGACGACGCGCCGGTGCTGATGACCGAGAAGGATGCCGTAAAATGCAGGGGAATCGCGAGTGAACGACATTGGGCCGTGCGTCTCGGTGTGCGTTTCAGCGAGAGCGATGAGCGCAAGCTGCGCACACTGCTCGACAGGCTCATCGATGCATCACGCACCCCAGCCCATACGGGAGTGAGGTCATGACGCTCGATACGAAATTGCTCGATATTCTCGCGTGCCCTATTTGCAAGGGTCCGCTTCAGTACTTCAAACAGCAG
>DATCLP010000426.1:0-1809 GCA_036563855.1 Steroidobacteraceae bacterium
ACGGTGTCGATCTCCCGCGCCGATGCGATGCGGTCTTGTTCGGCAATCTCCGACGGGGGTGCCGACGGCACTGTGCAGGCCTCGGCCGGCGGCGGAGCCTTGAGCTGCAGCTCCAGCTGCTGCTCTACCTGACGAATCGAAGTGAAGTACTCGTCGAGCCGCTGACGGTCCGCCACGCCGATCGTTTTCATATAAGACTTGGTTTGCTCGCTGAACGCCGACAACACGCTGCGCCGTACCATCACTGCAGGATCCGGCTTGAACTCGCTCTTGTTCGGGTCCACGAACCCGGATCCGAAGATGCGCTGATACAGGCCGAGCGGCGAAATCTCGGCGGCGGCACGACTGTTCGTGTTACGAGCGCTGTAGTTCTCCCGGGCGATACCCGCGCTCGAGGCGTCGAGCGTGAGGAATCGCGTGTTCTTTCCGATCACGTCTGCGATGAGCAGGTCGAGCGTCGGTGCCGGAATCTCCTTCGATGAGGACGGCGCCGTGCCGGTTCGGTTCACGACCCATCCTGTGAAGTGCGTGTAGTTGGACCGCCCATCCAGCGGCATGTTGAAGCCGCTGAAATAGTTGATGTACTTCTCCCACGGCTTGAGCGGCGCTGTTTCCTCCAGGAAGCCGATGCCAGGTCCGGACTGCGTCTTCTCCGCAACGGCGTAGCCGGGCGTTTGCCCCATACCCCAGTACCAAGTTCCGAATCGAATCGGTAGAGGAGCGTTCGTGTCGGCGAATGCTGTGCCGCTCGAATTGAGATGACAATCCAAGATCGGCAAACCCAAGTAGACGGTCGCACCGCCAAGGACCCCTCGCAACATCGAGCGGCGGGTCAACTTGCGTGGAATCACGAAAGTCATGATTTGCTCTCCTCCGATAGGATCTCTTCTACCGATTCAGCCACCACGGTTTTCGGCACCTCCGGTTTCGGCTTCCTGACTGCATATAGCGCGTCGCTCGTCGCGATGCGCCGCATGAGGCGCTTGAAGTTGTAACCGTCCTTGACGAATTCCTCTTGGACGGCACGTGTGAATCTTCCGTCGTCGCGGGTCAGCGGCCGCCCTACCGCGTAGGAAGTCAGGCGCCGCACGAGACAGGACGCCAATGAGGGACTGTTGCGCACGTTGGCAGCCAACTCGTCCGGCCGAGTGAAGGGCTTACCATCCATAGTGCCGGATACATCGATCTCCTCGCCGTTCTCAGTCGTGCGCAAGGCGCCGATGCCGTCGAAGTATTCGAGGCCGAGGCCGACCGGATCCGTAATGAGGTGGCAACCCGTGCACGCTGGCACGGTGTTGTGCGCGCTGAGCCGCTGCCGGGCGGTCTTCGACGGTGCGTTCGGGTCATTGAACAGCGAGAAGTCGACGTTGCTCGGCGGCGGCGGCACGCTTTGGCAGAGCAACGTTTCGCGCACTGCCTTGCCGCGCAGCGTAGGCGAGCTGCGACCCGGATGCGAGTGCAGCGCCGTGAAGCCGATGCGCGTGATGATGCCGGCGCGAATATCGTCCTCGGGGAACTCGTAGTCGACCCACCCGCCTTCCGGCTGCGGATGCGGAACGCGATAGATACGCGCCAGAGTCGGTGTAATGGACGTCCTGCGCGTCGTGAACAAGTTGCGGTAATCCTCATCGCGCACGAGCAGAAGGTCGACGATGTCTCGCAAAACTTCCTCCATTGCATCGTCCGCGACCGCTTGGCTGTACTCCGGATAGATCATCGGATCCTTTTCCAGAGTCTCGAACAGCTCGAACTCGAGCATGTCTTTGAAGAAGGCGCGTACCCCGTCCTCGAGCCGCGGCGACGCCATCA
>DATCLP010000427.1:0-2913 GCA_036563855.1 Steroidobacteraceae bacterium
GTCGTAAAGGGCGTCCAAGTTCTGGGCGATCTCGACATCGCGCGCGGTGCCGAGATCGCCCAGAACTTGGACGCCCTTTACGACTACATGACTCGGCGCCTGCTGCAGGCGAGCTTGAAGAACAGCGTCGAGATGCTCGATGAGGTCGCGAAGCTCCTGCGCGATCTGCGCGATGCTTGGACACGCATGCCGCGCGAGGTGCCGAAATGACATCCGCAATCGCCGATGGCGTGCTGGCCGCGACGCATCGCTTGGTCGAGCAGGCGATGAGCGGCGACTGGCAAGCCGTGCCGAAGACCCTTGCTGAGCGCCGCGCCTTGTTGGAGCGCCTGAGCGCAGATGCATCGGCGAAGGATCAGCAATGGCTCGCGGCGCTCAAGCAGGCGATGGCCGAATCCGATGCCGTCGTTGCCTCGCTAACGCCCGTCGCGGCAAACCAACCGGCTCAGGCTGATTCAAGTGCGTTCATTTCGCAGCAGGCCGTGCCCATGAATGGGACTGCCGCCGTAGACGTCATGATGGACATGATCGGAACACGCAAATCTTGACAGGAGGCGCTCGCGAAGACTGGTCCGCCGCAGGCTAGGCCAGGAGCGGAAGGGCATGTACGAAGGCATCGACACGGTCGTTCTTTATGAGGAGCTCGCGTACGAAGACGTGCTGCCGGTAGCCTGGAAGCCGACGACGGGATCCTTCGATGTTTCGATTGCCTCCAGCCATCAAGACAGCAACCTCCGCATATTGCAGGCCATTTCCGCCCTCGAGGAGTACGGTCAGCTCGAGAAAACGGACGAGAATGCGCCTCATCATGCGGATCTCATGCGCCTCGATCTCAAGCTGAACCTGCTGCTCGATATGGTCGGCCAGCTCATGCTTGCGAACCATCCGCGACCGCGTCCCGCCGCCATTCGCTTCAATGCCTTGGGTGCCGTTTGGCAGGGTCATTCGCCGTTGCCGCAGATGGGCGAGCAGGGCGTGCTCGAAATCTATTTGCGCGATTGCATCGCCGACCCGTTGCGGCTCCTCGGCCGAATCGCATCCGTAGGCCCGGACGGGCGTATCAAGGCGCGCTTCCTTCCCGTCGGCGAGCACGTCGCCGATCTGCTCGAGAAGCTTGCGTTTCGTCGTCATCGTCGACAGGTGGCGGGAAAGCGCGGAGGCTCGCGCAATTGAGAACTGAGAATGAGGAGAATTGACGTGCCGGAGCGCAACGGAGGCGCGATGGAGAATTGAGAACGACGTCTCATCAATCCCAAAGCGGCGACGCTGACGTCACTCATACTCATCACTCACCACCGACGACTCACGACTGACAACTCACTCGCTTCAAACGAACGAGTCGCCGGTCCCAGTCACGCGTCGCGCGAATCACGAATCACGGATCACGATTCACGCACGCGACTGCAGCGCGAACTGCGAACTCGTTCTCACGCGATTTGCGCAAGACGCTGTCGAGCGCGCTCTTCGCAGTCGATCGCTTATTTGCGCGTCATCACACTTCATCGCCGTATTTCCAAGCTAACGCTCAAGCAGCGTTCAGCAGATCCCTGATGCATGCGCCAAAAATCTGGCATCGCGTCACGTGCAGGCGGCGTTCAGAGAAAGTCTTATAGTGGTCGATTTTCTGACGCTCACAATGGCTCGCACTCAGCGAAGAGAGCGTCAGAAGAACGAGCAATAGAGATCATGACGAACAGAACGGCGATGAATCCGAGTGATCGGCAGCGTGCAGTCGTTTACGACTGCGATACAGAACGTGCGACGCAAGTCGCATCCGTGCTGAAAGCGCTCAATCTCGTTCCCCTCCTGGTCGATCACGCGGCGCTCATGCGTGCCGTCATTCAAGCTCCCCCGACACGTCCTGCCTTGCTCGTGGGCGACGTGGGCGATTCCCTGGATTGGCGTGAACTGGGTGCCGCGCTCCGTGAGCAGCTCACCGATGTTCCCGTGGTCGCATATGGCTCCGCAGAGGCAGCAGAGCAGTTGAAGGCCGCCGTCGGCGCTTCACGCGTCAACCGATTGCCGTTTCCGTTCGATCCGGAAAGTCTGGCGGCGGCGCTTCGCGTGCCTGCGGCAGCGCTGATGGAAGAAGTGACGTCCGTCACGATGCCGACGGGTCAGTCGCCTGCGATCAAGGAGGTCTCGCGACTCATCCGCCAGGTCGCAGCCCACGATTCGAGCGTGTTGATCCTCGGCGAATCGGGGACCGGCAAGGAGCTCGTGGCTCGCGCGATTCACGATGCGAGCCCGCGCCGTCAAAGGCCCTTCGTCGCGATCAACTGCGGTGCCATCCCCTCGGAGCTGCTCGAAAGCGAGCTGTTCGGGCACGAGAAGGGCGCGTTCACCGGCGCGGTGACCGCTCGCAAGGGGCGGTTCGAGATCGCGGAGGGCGGTACGCTCTTTCTCGATGAAATCGGCGACATGAGCTTGCCGATGCAGGTCAAGCTCCTGCGCGTGCTGCAGGAGCGAGTCTTCGAACGGGTCGGCAATCACACGCCGATTCGCTGCAACGTGCGGATCATCGCGGCGACGCATCGCAACTTGGAGGAGGCGATCGCACGCGGCACCTTCCGCGAGGATCTCTACTACCGCTTGAACGTGTTTCCGATCGAAATGCCGCCCTTGCGCGAACGCATCGAGGATTTGCCGCTCCTCATTCGCGACTTCTCGGAGCGCAACGTTGCGCAAGGCCGAAGTCCGATCGAAATGACTCAACGCACGTTGACTGCGCTCAGCCGCTATCCTTGGCCGGGCAACGTACGCGAGCTCGGCAATCTGATCGAGCGCCTCTCCATTCTTTGCCCGAATCGCACGATCGACATTACGGATTTGCCGGCAAAGTATCGTCCGGTGGATGTCGTCGAGGATCTGTTGCGCTCGGACGAGCCGGGTCAGCTCGATGCGGTACCGTTC
>DATCLP010000428.1:0-1792 GCA_036563855.1 Steroidobacteraceae bacterium
CGACGGAACAATGGCTCAGCTTGTGGCGACAAAGCGGGTTGCCGGATGAACAGGCGTCGACCGCCGCCGTTGCGAGCAGCATGGCGATCACGGGACTCGTCCACGAAGAAGCGCACTACCGCACGATGAAGCTGCCTCATGCAGCCACGCTCAAGTCGTTTCCGGATGCACGCGCCGTCTTCCGGGCGCCCCAGAATCGAGACGCGCAGTTCGAGCTCACGGTCCGAGCGCTGATCGAGGGCCTGCACAAACGCCTGTTGCCGGCACCAGTTCGCGCTCGTCGCAAGGTCAAATCGAGTCGCCTGAGTTCGTTCTGACGATTCGCGCGGCCCTCGTTCGGCACGAGCGGCGTGTTGTGTCCGGCTGCGCAGAGCAGCGCTTCGAGTTCCGCAGCGCGCATCGCAAGACGAAAGGGGTGTTCGCGCGGCGCGGAAACGTTAAGCTCCCGACCTTGCCATTCGGATTTTGGGGGATCGACGGCAATGTCTCGAGTATCGCCGCCGGCGCCGATCGACTTTTCCGGCCGCGTCATCATCATCGGCTGCGGCAGCATCGGCCAGGGCATCCTGCCGTTGATTCGTAAACACATCTCGTTGACGGGCGATCGGCAGGTCGTCGTCCTCTCGGCAGATGAGCAGGGCCGCAAGCTCGCCGAAAAATGCGGGGCGCACTTCGAGCACGCCCATTTCACGCCCAAGAATCATCGCCAAATCCTCAAGCGTCACGCCAAGCCAGGAGACTTGGTGCTGAACCTGTCCGTGAACGTGTCGAGTCTCGACTTGATCCGCTACTGCGCCGACAAGGAGATCTTGTATGTCGACACGTCGATCGAGCCTTGGCCCGGCGTTTACGCAAATCCGATGCTGGACATGCGCTCGCGCACGAATTTCCTGATCCGCGAGAAGGCGCTGCAGCTTTCAAAAGAGCTTGGCCCCGATGCGCCGACGGCCGTCGTCGATCATGGCGCGAACCCGGGGCTCGTCTCGCACTTCGTCAAACGCGCGCTGCTGGATTTGGACCGCACTTTGCGAAAGGGCAACGCGCGTCCGACCACGCGCGAAGCATGGGCCATGCTCGCACGCGATCTCGGCGTCACCGTAATCCAGATTGCAGAGCGCGATACGCAGGTGAGCGATGTCGCGAAACGTCATGGAGAGTTCGTCAACACGTGGTCGATCGAAGGCTTCGTCGATGAGCTGATGCAGCCTTGCGAGGTTTCGATCGGTGTGCACGAGCTGAACTTGCCTCGGCGCGCTCGACAACATCGCCGAGGATCCGGAACGCTCTACCTTCCGCGCCCAGGTTGTGGAACGTTCGCGCGCAGCTGGACACCGTCCGTCGGCGGTTACCAAGGCATGCTCATCTCGCACGATGAAGTGTTCTCGATCGCGGATTTCCTGTCGTTGCGTGAGGGCGGACGATTCACGTACCGGCCGACTGTCATGTTCGTCTATCACCCGTGCGACGACGGCATGCTTTCGGCGCTCGAGCTCGAGGGGCGTGGCTGGACGATGCAACCGAGCACCCGGCGTTTGGGACGAGACATCACAGACGGCATGGACGAGCTCGGCGTGCTGCTCGCGGGACACGCGAAGAATGCATATTGGTTCGGCTCGCAACTCTCGATCGAGGAGGCGCGCCGACATCTGGAATTCGCCAATGCCACGACCGTGCAGGTCGTTGCAGGCGCATTAGCGGCGGCTGTCTGGGCAATTCGCCATCCGCGTAGTGGCCTCGTCGAACCGGACCAAATCGATCACGAAGAGTGCCTCGCGGTCGCAGCACCCTACCT
>DATCLP010000429.1:0-1682 GCA_036563855.1 Steroidobacteraceae bacterium
GACATGAAGCTGGCATACGTACGATTGGGGGTCATCGTTTGCGCGACCGTGCTCGCACTCGTTGGGTGCGCATCGTCCGGCGGTTCGCAGGGCAGCTCGCAGAATCGGTGGACGACGAGCGAGCTCAAGGCGGCTTTGGCAAGTCCGTCGCGTCCGCAGGCGGATCGCGATCGCGACGCGGATCGCAAGCCTGCCGAGCTGATGACGTTCTTCGGCGTCGAGCGCGGCATGACGGTGCTCGATGTGATGGCTTCGGGCGGCTACCTGACCGATGTGCTCGCAACTACGGTTGGGCCGAACGGTAAGGTGTACTCGCAGAATCCGCCGGCGTTCCTGCGTTTCAACAACGGTGCCTACGACAAGGCGCTAACGGAAAGGCTTGCGAACGGACGCTTGCCGAATGTCGTGCGCGTCGATGCCGATCTGCCTGCAAGCGACAAGATTCCTCCCGGCAGCGTCGACTTTGCGATCACCGCGATGAATCTGCACGACATCTTCAATCGCGAGCGTGCGGCTGCCGAGAAGTTCATGAAGGATGTCTACACGACGCTCAAACCGGGCGGAGTGTTCGGCGTCATCGACCACGTCGGCGTTCCGGGTGCTGATAACCGCAAGCTTCACCGCATGACCAAAGAAGACGCAGTGGCGCTCGCCAAGGCCGCAGGCTTCACGATCGAAGCTGAAAGCAATCTGCTCGCAAATCCCCAGGACGATCACACGAAGGGACCCTTCGATCCTGCGCTGCGCGGAAAGACGGATCAGTTCATTTTGAAGTTGCGCAAGCCGAGCTGAAGGCGACAGGCGACGGTTGGGCGCGTCGCGGTGAGGGGTGCCCGCGCCGGTTGCGTGCCCGCCAGGGCGCGCGATCGATACTCCTCACCCGCGCGCATCCGCAGGCGACCTCTCCCGCAAGGGGAGAGGTGTGTCTTTGCGCGCTCCGCGCGTCCGACTGTCGCCTGTGGCCTGTCGCCTGTAGCCTGTACGCATGCTCGCGCTCGCCGATTTCGTTGCCCGCCACGCGCTCGTCGTCCTCTCGATCGTCACGATTGCTTGGGTATTGCTGACCGCGGCGTTCTGGCATGTCGTCCATCGGTACGGCGATTTGTTCTGGACGCTTGCGGTGCGCGCCTGGGATGCCTGGAGGCACACGAGGCTCGTGCAACGGATCAAGGGCGTGCCTGTTCTGGGTCCGCTCTTGTCGCGCACGATGTCCGTCGTGCGCTATCTGGGGTTGTACGCCATCGCGAGCTTCACGATCGCGATGCTTGCGATCATCGCGTTTGTCGAGCTCGCCGACGAAATCGGTATCGACGAGTCGCTCGCAACGTTCGACGAAGCGTTTGCGCGCGCTCTCTCTCAGCACGTCTCCTACGAAGTCTTGCACGTGTTTTCGATCGTCACGGTGTTCGGCGATCCGCTCGTGCTGACCGTCGCGTCGACTGTCGTCGCGGTGGGATTGTTGCTATGGCGTCGTTGGATGCTCGCGGGCGGTTGGATCGTGGCGACAGCCGGCGGTGCATTGCTCAATATGCTGCTGAAGCAGCTCTTCGCGCGTCCGCGACCGATTCACGATCACGGTTTGGTGACCGAAACGAGCTTCAGCTTCCCGAGCGGGCATGCATCGGGATCGATGCTCGTGTACAGCTTGCTCGCTTACTTACTCGTGCGGCACACGCCGAGAA
>DATCLP010000430.1:0-1631 GCA_036563855.1 Steroidobacteraceae bacterium
CCGGATCACGGGCACGCCGGTCGTATACGACGGCCGCGTGTTCGCACCGCTATCGGCCGTGGAGATCAATCATGCTCGCGACGATCTGTACGAGTGTTGCAAGGCGCAGGGTGCAGTGATCGCGCTCGATCTGAAAGCCGGACGCAAGCTTTGGACCGGCCGCACGATGCCGGAGGCGACGAAACAGAAGCGCAATCGCGCCGGCGCGCAACTTTGGGGTCCTTCCGGCGCGCCGATTTGGAGTACTCCTGCGATCGATGCGAAGCGCAACGTGCTGTACGTCGGCACCGGAGAAAACAACTCGCTGCCGGTGACCGAGACGTCGGATGCGATTATCGCGTTCGATCTGGACACCGGTGAGCGCAAGTGGGTGTTTCAAGCAACCGCGCGCGATGCATGGAACTATGCATGCCGCAGCGGTGCGAATTGCGACTTCGGAGATCAAGCCGTCGTGCTCGATCACGATTTCGGCGGCTCGGTGATGATCGTGCCGCGCAAAGACGGCCGCGATCTGTTGGTCGTCGGCCAGAAGTCGGCGACCGTCTGGGCGCTCGATCCCGACAACAATGGAGCGCTCGTGTGGTCTCGCAAGCTCAGCCGCGGCGGTGCGAACGGCGGCGTTCACTGGGGCACGGCGACCGATGGCACGCGGGTATTCGCACCGATCAACGATCGCGGCGGACCGACACCCGAATTGCCGCTCGCAGGGCCAGGATTGCACGCACTCGATCTGGAAACCGGCGAAGTTCTATGGAGCCGCAAAGCCGAACCGGATTGCAGCGGCGACCGCAAGCAGCGGTTCCCGGCGTGCGAAACGCGTCTTGGGTATTCGCCAGCACCCATCGTCGTCGACGGCGCGGTGGTGCAGGGCTCCGTCGACGGAATTTTGCGCGTCTTCGACGGCGAGACTGGCACAACGCTGTGGAGCTACGACACGGTTCGGACGTTCCAGACCGTGAACGGCGTTCCCGCGCACGGCGGATCGTTGGATTCGGCGCCGTACGTGGCTGCGAACGGCACGCTGTTCGTCGTTTCGGGCTATTCGCGGTTCGGCGAAGCGCCCGGCAACGTCCTGCTCGCCTTCCGTCCGAAGCGTTGATTGCTGCAGTGCGTGCCGGCGTGAACGTTTCCAACTTGGCAGGGAACACAGCGCGTGTGCATGCTCTTAGAGAAGTATCCCGGCAAGGTGCGTACGCTCATGAACGCCCGAAGCGGAGTCTTATCAGCGCTGTGCGTGTTCTTGACTGCTTGTTCGCCTGCGCTCGTTGAAGAGCCGGGCGAGTTCGCCACCGCAAGCCCCGTGGTGTGCAGCGACGTCACGCCGACCGGATCGCATCTGAAACAGCGGGTCTGCACGACCGAGGCGGAAATCGCAGAGGAGGCCGCAAGGGCACGCGAAGAGGTTGCCGAAGCCCAGCAGCGTCAGCGCGACGAGCTTGCGATACTCGAACAAGAAAGAATGCGCACGCGAACGATTCGCCTACCTTGAGACTGCACCGATCCTCGCCGCCGCTGCGCAACTTCGCAGGGCTTCGCGTGCTCGCGAAGGAACAAAAGCGCCGACCTCTCGTTCGACAACAGGAAAACGGAGGTATTGCCATGTCGAACGAAGAGCAGATCGAAGCAAAATT
>DATCLP010000431.1:0-2524 GCA_036563855.1 Steroidobacteraceae bacterium
GCTGAAGGCCCTGCCGTGCTCACGCACATCCAAATTCGCGATTTCGCCATCATCGATGCCGTCGAGCTCGAGCTCGGCGCTGGACTCACCGTGCTCACCGGCGAGACCGGTGCAGGCAAGTCGATCCTCGTCGATGCGCTATTGCTTGCGGCCGGCGGACGCGCAGGCGCGGAAGTCGTGCGGCATGGCTGCGAACGGGCTGAAGTGGCGGCCACATTCTCGGTTGACGGTAACCACGACGCGCTTGCCTGGCTGGCAGAGCAAGCGATCGAGCACGATGGCGAATGCCAGTTGCGACGCGTCATAGGATCCGACGGTCGTTCGCGCGCCTACGTGAACGGCCAAGCAATGCCCGTGCAGTCGTTGCGTCAGCTCGGCGAGCTGCTCGTCGATGTGCACGGCCAAATGGAATATCAGTCCTTGGTCCGCCGTGCCGCCCAGCGCACCCTGCTCGATCGCCGCGGCGAACATGAAAAGTTGCTCGCGCAAACGGCGAGCACCTTCAAAGAGTTAAGCTCCTTGCGCGAAGAACGCGAGCGGATGGCGGCCGCGGCTCAAGACCGCGAATCACGGCTCGAGCTGCTGAACTATCACCTCAACGAGCTCAACGCGCTGGCGCTGCGGCCGAACGAGATCGAGGAGTTGAGCGCAGAGCGCAAGCGCCTTTCGCAACGGGGGCGACTTGCGACCGGCGCTCGCGAGATCATGGCGTTGCTGCGCGAAGCCGAAGGCGTGAGTGCAGAGCACACCGTCGCCCGCGCGCTCAGCATCGCGCGCCAATTGCAGGAGCTGGATGCTGCGCTCGCACCGACAGCACGACTCCTCGACGAATCGCTCATCGCGCTCCGCGAAAGCATCGCGGCGGTCGAGCACTATGAGTCCGAGCTGGATGCCGATCCTCGCCGTCAGGAATGGGTCGAGCAGCGTTTGGCCGAGATCGAAGCGCTTGCTCGTAAGCATCGCGTCGAGCCTGCCGATCTGCCCAAAGTTCACGCCGAGCTGTCGTGCGAGCTTGCGGAGCTCACGAGCCTCGAAACTTCCCTGCAAGCCATCGATGCGCGTCTTGCTGCCGCCCGCGCAGCGTTCGAATCCGCCTGCGCCGAGCTGAGCGCCGCTCGAAAGCGGACGGCGGCAGCATTGAGCGAACGCGTGACGAGCCTCATGCAAACGCTCGGGATGCCGGGCGGACAGTTCTCGATCAATGTGCAGGCGCTTTCGAGCGACGCTGCGAATCAGAATGGCGCGGACGACATCGAATTCCTGGTCACTGCGAACCCCGGTCAGCCGTTACGCCCGCTGGCAAAAGTTGCTTCAGGCGGCGAGCTGTCGCGCATCAGTCTGGCCATCCAGGTCGCGGCGGCGCAGAACGTCGGTCAGCCTTGCTTGGTCTTCGATGAGGTCGACGCCGGTGTCGGCGGCGCAGTCGCCGAGATCGTCGGCCGACAGCTACGGACGCTCGGCGAGCATGCCCAGGTGCTCTGTGTGACTCATCTACCTCAAGTCGCCAGCCAGGCGCATGCCCACGTGCGCGTGACGAAATTAACCGACGGCAAATCGACCCGCACTTCCCTGCGCGTATTGACCGCGGAAGAGCGCGTCGAGGAAATCGCCCGCATGCTGGGTGGCGTCGATATCACGGACAAAGCACGCGAGCACGCAACGGAGATGTTGCGCGCCGCTACATCGTCTACCGGAAAGAAACGGCGAGGGAAAGCCGTCTAGAACCTATCTCCAAAACTACTGCGCGCCCGATCGCGACTCGCGCGAGCGTGCGAATTCGTCCGTCAGCTCTCCGGCGCGGTGCGCCGCACGATCGCCCTGCCCTTCTCGCGCGACGGGCAGTTCGTCCGTTTGCAGCGCCCGTAAAGGATCATTGCGTGATCCTGCAGCTCGAACTGCATCTTGTTGGAAATAATTCGCTGCCGCTCTTCGATGCCCGCGTCCATGAACTCTTCGACCTTTCCGCAGTCAAGGCAGACGATGTGGTCGTGATGCTGACCCTCGTTCAGCTCGAAGACAGCGGTCGTCCCCTCGAAATGGTGGCGCGTAACGAGACCTGCGGCTTCGAATTGGGTGAGCACGCGATAGACGGTCGCAAGCCCGATGTCTTCATGAGAATCGAGCAGATGCTTGTAGATATCTTCAGCACTCATGTGCCGAGGCTTGGCCGTGCCCAAGATCTCGAGGATCTTCATGCGCGGCAACGTGACCTTGAGTCCCGCCTTGCGCAGATCGTTCGTTTCCAAGGCTGCTCTCCTCGTCTCCATCGCTGCAGCGCCTTCCGGATTTGGCTATGATGCCCCGCGGTCAAACCCTGCACAACCCAACGAATTCGTTAGCCCGTATGCCTTCGATTTGCGGCCCGTTGACACGCCAGCGCCTGCTATTGGGGCTGCTCATCGCGCTCTTGATTGCGACTTCGGGATGCGTCTATCGCATCACCATTCAGCAGGGCAACTTTCTCGAGCCCAAGGACGTCGATCGCGTGACGGTCGGAATGACACGCGCACAGGTCCGCTCGCTC
>DATCLP010000432.1:0-8179 GCA_036563855.1 Steroidobacteraceae bacterium
AGGTTGCTATCAGGCGGCCTCCGGGATTCCCCTGCTCCGCCCGGTGCTTCATGTGGCGCGCAGCTTCCCGAAGCGTGTAGAACGCGCCGTCGAGATTGACATCGAGCACGCGCCGCCATTGCTCGCGCGTGGCCTCGTGGAACGGCGCACCGTCGCCGACGCCGGCATTCGCAAAGCACGCATCGACACGGCCGAATCGAGCCAGCGTCGCTGCAAAGGTCTCCACGACGGCTTGCTCGTCGGCGACGTTGCACTGGAAGGCTTCGGCATCGGCACCGAGCGCACGCAGCTCGGCAACTGCTGCGGCGTTCTTCTCCGCGTTGGAACCCCAGATGCAAACGTTCGCGCCGTGCTTGGCGACGCCGCGCGCAAAACCCAAACCGATCCCGCCGTTCCCGCCGGTGATCAGCGCCGTCTTGCCGGAGAGATCGAACAGACTCGAGCGCATCACGGCACCCATGCCATACCGTCAGGACCGGGACCGGTGGTGATCGAGCTCACGACCTCCAGCGAGCCGATATCGACCACCGCAATACGATTCTCGCCGGAGAGCGCCACATAAGCGCGATTTCCGGAAGGTGCGATCAGAATGCCGGTCGGCGCCCTTCCCAGATCTTTTCGTGCGCGCACCGTTCGCGAGCCCGGATCGATTGCAACCAACGCACCGGCACCCAGATCGGAGACGAGCACGGTCTTGCCGTCGCGCGAGAACTTCAAACGATTCGAGCGCCGCGTTCCGACATCGAATGTCTGCACGACCTTCTTCGTCGCCACGTCGATGATCGAGATGCCGCCATCGCGCGAATGCGCAACCCACAGCTCTCTTCCATCCGGCGACAAGTCGAGTCCTTCCGGTCCGGCACCGACAGAAACGAGCGTCTGCACCCATTCATCGTTTGCATCGCGTTCGATGACGCTCACGGAGTTCGACTGGATGTTCGTCGCGTAGAGCACATTGCCGTCACGCGAAGCGAGCACCATGTGCGTGCCATCCTGATCGGTCGCAAACGTCCAGTCGACCCGCTCGCCCCTCGGATCCAACCGTCCGATCTTGCGTGCACGCTCAGCGGTGAAATAAAGCTGTCCTCCGGCGGTCGTCAGACCGTGCGGTCTGCGAAGCTCCCCGAGATCGATCCTCCGCAGCTCCTTCCGTTCGGCCACGTCGATGACGGAAATCGTGTTGCCATCCGTTTGCGCTCCGTAGTTCGTCACGAACGCAATCGCGCCATCGCTCGACAACTCGATCTCATGCGGACCTTGACCGGTCGCAATCGTCGTCTGCGTCTTCCCCGATTCGGGATCAATGAACGACAGCGTCGCTTCGCCCTTGTTCAACACGAGCAGCTGCGCAGCGCAAGCAATAGCTGGCAACAAACTCAAACCGGCGCCAATAGCCAATCTCGAGCTCATAAGCTCCCCAAACAAATTGCGAAATGAGAATCGCCTCGTTGCTATATGCAGCCTGCGACCTTTACCTCTTCCTAATTCTCGATTCTCCATTCTCAATTGATTTCCCTCCATGCTCCCAGCAACGGAAAATACAGCGCCATCCGAATCCGTTCTGCAGGCCGCCAAAGACGCATGAGGTCTGCGTAGCGCTTGAGCTGCGGCGTGTAACGGATCACTTCCTCGTCCAGAAACTTCTCCAGTCCGCCGCCTTCGTGCGTGCTCGTCTTGAAATCGACGATCCAGCGCGTGCCTTCGGTATCGACGAACGTCCGATCGATGACGCCTTGCACGATGCGTCCCTGCACGATGCCTGTCAATGCAAGCTCCGATTCGACGTCGGCGATTTCTCCCGTGAGACCGAGCAGCCAACGGCCCCGCTCATCCGATTGCATCTTCCCGAGCGCTTCCACGACACGCACGGCTGCATCGGCACAACGTGCCGGCGGAACGCCGAGCTCGGCGAGCTCCGCTTCCAAGCGGCCGCAATCACCGCGCGTCGGCCAAGTGCCGGTACGCAGCGCTCGATCGAGCTCGCGGTGCACGAGCGTGCCGACGTGTCGTCCGGTTTGCGTTACCCAATCGAACACCGGACGAACGGTCTCGGCATCGACGAGCGGCATCGCTTTCGCAACGAGCGGTGCCGGCGCTGCAGGCTGCGACCAATCCAGCGGCAACCTGCGCAGCTGCTGCGGCGGCGGGCTGAGGCTCGTCCGACTCGGCATCTCGGCTTCGCTCTTGACTGCCTCGAAATCTGCAGCCACCGCCGGCCACAGCATGCGCAGCATGGACCCTTCGCGCGGATCGCTGAGCCGCACTTCGTCATCGTCCTGTCTCGCCGTCACGTTACCGAGCAGATGCAATTGCTTCTTTGCACGCGTCGCTGCGACGTAAAGCAACCGTCCGCGCTCGAGCAGCGCGCGACGACGCTCGAGCCTTTCGATCCAACGATAGATCGGATCGGGATCGCTTCCTTCAGCCTTGATCGGCGCAAGCACGATGCCCTCGCCGGGCAAACGAGTCCAACGCAACAGCTCGCGGTCTTCGTAAGGTATCGTTGCGTCCAGACTCGGAAGGATCACCGTGTCGAACTCGAGTCCCTTGGCCGCGTGAATGGTCATGACCTCGACATTCGATGTTTCGAGCAGTCGAGGTCGTGCGAACAATTCCGCGAGGTGCTCTTCGAGCCGTGCGACATCCTCGAGATCTCCGGCCACATCGAGTCCTTCGAGCCGCTGAAAGTACGTTTCGGCATCCTCCAAATCCTGCGCACGCACTGCCGTCGCCGCGCCGCCGAGCGCGTTCCAAGCGCGCTCGACCCAGGTACGTAGCGGCCATCTTCCGCGTTCATCGAGCGCCGCGGCGAGCACTGCGTTGGTGCGCGCAACGCGTGCCTGCCCATCCGGCGAAAGATCGATCTGGCCTTGCACTGCCGCTTGAAGCGCCGCCTCGATCGTTGGCGCTGGATACTTTGCGATCGCATGCAGATCCGCCAGGCGCAGTCCGCACCACGGCGCGCGGAGCACCGATAGCCATGCCGTACGATCCGCGAGATGCACCAAAGCGCGTGTCAAAGCGATCAAGTCCTGTACGACCGGCCGCTCGTAGAGCGGCTCGATCTCGACGGCCTGGAACTCGATGTTTGCGCGAGTCAGCTCGCGCGCGATGGCATCCACGCGACTGCGCGTCGAGACGAGGATCGCAATCGTGCTGTCACGGTCCTGCTCGAGGGTATCGCGGACGATATCGACGATCTTGAGGGCCTCGATTTGGCGGTCCGCATTGACCAGCGGATGCACTTTCACGATGCCCTCCCGTTTTCGAACCGCAACGCTCGGGCTGTATTCGACCGCGCCCTGCTCGACGTCGCTGCGCTTCGGCAGCACGTCCGGGAACACACTGTTCACCCAAGACACGATCGCGGGTTCGGAGCGGAAATTCGCTTCGAGCCGCAACGGCGTCAGCGGCACGTTCGAAAGACCCTGCTGCTGCAATTGAATAAAGAGCCCGACTTCGGCTTGCCGGAAACGGTAGATCGATTGCATCGGATCGCCGACGCAGAACAGCGTGCGCCCATCCTCCGGTTGCCATCCCGCCGTCAGTCGTTCCAACAGCTCGTGCTGAGCGAACGATGTGTCTTGAAACTCGTCGATGAGGATGTGTTGCAGGCGATAGTCGAAGGCCAGTGCCAGATCGGTCGGCTCAGTGGCCGGTCCCAGCGCTTGCAATGCACGTAATGCGATCTCCACATAGTCTGCTTGCATGCGCGACTGAAACACGAGCTGCAGCTCTGCCACGGCGGCCGGTAGGATCTCCAACAGCGCTTCGAGAATCCGCCATTGCTCATCCGAATAGCGCGGATCCGGCAAGACGTTCACATCGAGCAGGCGATCACACAAATCGGCATCGTCTCGCAAAACGTTCAGCACGCTCAGCAAGCGCTGTTTCATCGCGGCGTTTTCTTTCGGAAATCCATGCCGCTTGTCGACCTTTGAATACGGTTCGCCTTCCTTGTTGAACGCCATCGTTGCGATCGCACGCCACACCGCGAGGCACTCGACGCTTGCCGCAAGCGGTGCCGTCATGGCCAAACAAGCCTCGAGCTGCGCCCTGCGCTCTGAGCTCACGGCCCCGTTTGCGAGCAGATTCTCCGCCGAGAACCGCACCAGCTCGAGCAGCTCCGCCGTTTGCGCCGCACCCAGCCGGTCTCGCAACAATGCCAAGTGGCGTTCGACGACATGCTGCAGCGTCCCTTCGAGCAGGCCGCGCAGATCCGCATCCCGCCGCGCCTGCACGATCGCGTGCAGCCACTGGTCGCGCTTGGCCAAAAGCGCGCTGAGCATTTCGATCAAGCGCTCGACGCGATTGCCGAGATGTGCGATGAGCGCTTCGAGATGATGCGCGATGGACGAGCCATCGCCGAGACAAGTCAGTAACTGGTGGCATGCCGCTTCGTAGAGCGGCCATGGCTCATCGGTCGGCTCAACGGCAGATCCTGTACCTGCCATGACCGGCAACCGGCGCGCCAAACTCGCGCTGAATGCATCGATCGTTTGAATACGCAGCCGCGAGGGCTGCTGCTCGATCTGCCAGCCGAGCTCACGATCGCGCTCCAGGACTGCTTGGGCCAAGCTCCACGTCGTGCGTTTGTGCGGGCTTTCCGGAGGTGGTGCCGACGCAGCGCTCAACGATTGCAAGATGCGCTGACGCATTTCGGCGGCTGCCTTGCGCGTAAACGTGATCGCGAGAATCTGCTCCGGTGCGCGCACGGTAGCGAGCAACCGAAGATAGCGCTGCGTCAGCAGCTCCGTTTTCCCCGAACCCGCAGGCGCCTGAACGATGAACGACGCACTCGGATCGAGTGCACGCTCGCGAGCGGCTTGATCGGCGGGCACGTCAGCCATGCTCCACCTCGGCACGCTCTGAAGTTCCCAGCTCGTGCACACGACACAGCATGCTCAAGTGGCACGTGTCGCACGCGTTCCTCAACGGATCGACTGTGGCTTCGCCCGCGACGAACTGCTCGGCGAGGCGTGTCAATGCGAAACGCCATTGGTGCTGTAGCGCCTGCCAATCCATCGGATCGCCGAGATCGACTTTCACTCCTTTCGGCGGGTACGCGTCGACACCGGGCGCAACGTTGGCGCCGTCGCTCCAGCCGCGATACTCGACCTTACCCGCCGCAAGCACGACGAAGGCCAACGCTCGCAAACGCTCGCCATGCGCTAATCCGTACAACGGTAACTGCGGACTGCGCGGCCGTCCCGGCACGCGATCGAGCCAATCGGTAGGCCGATGCGCATCGCCGAGCTTGTAGTCGATCAAGAGCTCGCCGCCGTCGTTCAGCTCATCGATCCGATCAGGTCGCAGCGTGATCTCCAGTCCGCCGATCGAGTAACGCTCCGAGATTTCTGCGAAACGCACTTTGAATGGCGGCCGCTGCCGTTCGATCGCAAGTAGCGTCAGGATTTGTCGCACGGCGCTTTCGATTTCGAGACTTGCGAGGCGCTCGCGCAAGCGCGTTTCGGGACTCAGAATGCGCATCGCGCAACGTTGCGCGGCATCGCGCACACGGGCTTCGAGCTCCGCGTCCGAGAGCGCGCGCAGCGCATCCTGCGTCTGCAGCTGCGCCCAGATCTCATGCAACACGTCGTGCAGAATCCCGCCGCGGTCTGCCGGATCGACGCCGATGGAGACACGTTCGAGCGCCGTTGCCTCGAGACGCAACTCTGCGTATGCCCTGAACGGGCAGCGCGATTGCAGCTCCAGAATCCTCGCGCCTCCGGATGCGCGAGCTGACGTCACGGGCGGCGCCCGATCGTCGACGATCACTTCGAGCTGCGGACGATTTGCAAACAGCAACTCGCGCAACGTTGCCGTTCGCTCGGCGCGCGGCTCGACCCGCGCAAACTGCGTCAGGAGCGGACTCATCGTCAGCTCCGCATCTCCCTCGTGTTCCGGCCAACTCAACACGACGCGTTGTGCGCTTCGTGTCCAGCGCGAGAGCTGCGCGCGCGCAAAGTGCAGCGAGCCGTCCGCGCTTGCCTGCGGCATGCCGGCCGTGCGTTGCAGCTCGAGCGGAATCAGCGGATCGGGACTTGCCGGTGCGGGGAATCGATCCGCTTGCAGCCCGGTCACCCAGAGCGCATCGAATTGCATCCCGGCGCTCGTCGTTGCATCGATGACGACGACGGAAGCGCCCGTGGTTTCGGGCTCGAACGGCGTGTCGCGCAACAGCTCCTCGAACCGTCGCAACGCTTGCGCAAAGGTCAGGCGCGGCGCGACTGGATCCAGCGATCCAAACTGGGCGAGCGCATCCTGGAATTTCGCGAGTACCTGATGCTCGACGCTCGTCAGCGTCCGCTCGCCCGGCCAGCCGACGAGCGCAAGCAATCCGTAGAACCGCTCGGCCCATTCGCTCGGCAACGCCTGCCGAGGCAGACTGCGCAATGCCGCAACGACTCCGCGTGCAGCGAGTGCGAGGGCGTTACAACGTTGCAGCGCCGCCCAACGCTCGAGCGACGCCCAACTCCATTCATCGCGCTGGCGCTTGCGAAGCTCCTGGTCCGCAATTGCGCGTTCGCTACGCTCTGCAATCGCGCCTTCGACGAACGGCGAACGCAGAATGCGGCCGACGAGCTTGCTGTCGCCTTCGCCCGTCGCAAGCCGAAGCACGAGCAACGCCGCATCGACGAGCGGATAGGTCGCAAGCGGCGGAGGCGCAGCGACGACCACCGGAATCTCGGTTTCGGGTGCCTGAGCGTGTCGCCGGCCCGGTGCGAAGACATCCTCGAAGACTCGCTGCACTTCTTCGCGACGCGACTGCAGATCGCCGACGATGACACCGACGCTCGTCGCACCGTTCTCGAGTTGCGAGCGCGCCCATTGCGCGGCGAGCTCGATTTCTGCGGTGGCGTCGGCTGCGCCCAGGACTTCGACCGATCCTTCAGCCGCCGCTGTCGCCTCGGCATCCGCGACCCGCCCGCACGCTCGCCAACGATCTACCAAACGCTGGACAGCGGGCACGAGCATGTCGAATCCCGCGAGTACGACGCGCTCCTCCGGAACGAATTGCGTTTCGAACAACCAATGAGTAAGCCGTGCACCGTCGATCACGCCAAGCGCCTGGCATCGGCGCTCGAAGGCCCGGCACCACTCGAGCAATGCGCGAGACTCCTCGGTATCGATGTGTTCTAGCCGATCGAGCGGTATCAAGTAGTCGTGCAGAAGCTGCCAGCTTCGCGCGGCAAGCCGTGCTGCATTCGACGGCATGAGGAGCGAGCTGCCGGAGCGACTCTTCGCGACAACCTCATCCCACAGAACACGTGCCTGTGCCGCCGTGAGCAATCCTTCGAGCTTGCGTTGCTGAGCAGCGCGCGCTGCGAGTCGCTGTTCGTGCAACCAAGTCGACCAGGGAAGCACCTGGGGCGTGCGCCATACTGCGAGCCCTCGCGCTTGCGCGTGTTGCGCAAAGCCCAGCCGAATGGCGTGCGCGAGCCGCCGACTGGCCGTCAGCGCAACGACGCCTTGTTCGAGAAGGGAATAGAGCTGCACCCGAAGAACATAGCAAACGCGGGCGTCATGCGCCCGCGTACCCAAATCTCGATCGGGCCCGACAGCCCGATCATGCGTCGACCAGCGTTGCTATTTAGCCGATGCGCCGCTGATAAGCTTGAGCTCCGGGCCGGGCCGCGAGACCGGCTGCGCTCCGGACGCGTAGCTGTCGAGGAGCTCCTCGATCCGCCGGAACACATCCTCGATGACTTCCGCCGTCGGCAAATTCGTGATGCGGAAATGAGTCTTGTAGGGCGCATTGAAGCTCGTACCCGGTGCGACGAGCACGTGCTTGTGCTCGAGCAGATCCATCGCGAACTGCTGGTCCGAGAAATCCGACAGCACGCCGTCGCGAATGCCGATGAACGCATAGATCGCGCCGCGCGGCGCTTGCACTTCGAGGTACTTGCTGCGCGCGACGCCGTCGAGGATCGCTTGTCGCGACTGATAGAGCCGTCCGCCCGGACGCGTCAGCTCGTAAATGCTCTGATATCCGCCGAGCGCGGTCTGTACGGCCCATTGACCGGGCACGTTGCTGCACAAGCGGAGCGATGAGAGCTTGTCGAGCGCCTGCAGGTACTCTCGCGCAGGCTCCAGATCGCCCGAGAACGACACCCATCCGACGCGGTAGCCGCAGGCACGATACACCTTCGACAATCCGGACATCGTGGCGCAGAGC
>DATCLP010000433.1:0-3786 GCA_036563855.1 Steroidobacteraceae bacterium
GGTCGGCACCGAGCGCACGCAGCCGAGCGAGCTTTTCGTCCGACGAGGACGTCGCAATCACTCGTGCGCCCATCGCTTTCGCAAATTGCAACGCGAAGATCGAAACGCCGCCCGTTCCCAGCACGAGAACTGTATCGCCCGCCTTCAAGTTGCCCTCGACGACGAGCGCACGCCACGCAGTCAACCCCGCCGTCGTCAGGGTGGCTGCTTCCGCATGGCTGTAACCCGTTGGTGCTCGCGTGAACCACGTGGCAGGACAAACGACCGCTTCGCGCGCATAGCCGTCGACGCCATCGCCGGGGACGCCCGAGAAATCGCTCACTTGGGGCCGGCCGTCGAGCCAGCGCGGAAAGAAGCACGAAACGACATGATCGCCGACCGCAAACTCCGTGACGCCCTCGCCGACCGCTTCGACGACGCCGCCTGCGTCGGACAGCGGAACGCGTCCGTCTGCGGGTTTCAGCATGCCGCTCACGACGCCGTAATCGTGATAGTTGAGCGAGCTCGCATGCACTCGCACTCGAATCTCACCAGGCCCGGGCTTGCCCGGATCCGGCAAATCTACGAGCTCCAAACGGTCGAGACCTCCAGGTGCACGAACGACAATGCCTTTCATGGTTCGACTCCGAATCAACTATCCGGTGCGAGACGATGCGCGAATGAAACATCGAGCGCAAGCTCGAACGCGTCGGCTAAACCGCCAGTATCCACATGCCCGGCAACATAGTCAGCAGCCTCGATCACCGCGTCTTCGGCATTGGCCATTGCAACGGCATGGCCGGCGATGCGCATTGCGGACAAGTCGTTACCTGCGTCGCCGACATACATTGTCCGAGCGAGCGGCACGCCTAAGCGTTCCGCCACGGCACGCAGCGCGCTTCCCTTGCTAACCCCCGAACGCGTCATACCGATGAAGATGGTGTCGGGCATGAGCGGAGAGCGCGATCTCGCAAGCTCCACGTCATTCGGCGATGCGGCCATAACATCCTCCACTTCGTGTGGGGCGACGAGCCACTGAGCGCGCACCGCTGAGTCCCGTAAGGTATCGAACGAGCCGAGAACGAAGTCGATCCCGAGAAGGTCCGCGTGCTCGCGCGCCCACGCCGATGCGCTCTCGGTGACGTATTGCGTATCCGTATAGAGCTCGAGCGCTCTCCCGGTCCGGCGCGATTGCTCGATGACCGCATCCAATGCGTGCAGCGGCAATCGAACGGAAAGCGCCTCGCCTGAGCGAAGGTGGACAACACTCGCCCCGTTCTGAAATACGTGCCAGCCGTCGGGATCGAGCGTCCGTGCGTACTCGACCGCGATCCCGAACGCCGGCCTACCCGAACAGAGAACGAGATGAATCCCCGCGGCGCGAGCTCGCGCTGCTGCTTCCCAAACTCGGGAAGGAACGATGCCCGATGCGCCGACAAGCGTACCGTCGACATCGATGCCGATGAGCCGGATGTAAGACATGCGGTTACGCGAACGCGCGCTCGTCCTGGAGGTTCCCCAGGCTACATCGTGAACACCACCGTTACGAGGACCAGAGCGAAAACGACGTACAACGTCGTAATCACACGCGCAACCAACTTGCGGGCTCCGCCTTCTCGCGGTGTCGGCGAGGTCTCGCTACGTGCTCGCTCGTTCCATGCCTCCTCGGGCAGCTCGCGCATTTCGTCGAGCAAGGTTCTTCGTTCGCCGTGGCGAGGAGCGGATCCCTGAAATGTATCGAACGCGCGACGCACGATCGGCGCGAGCACGAAGGAGATCGAGAGCAGCACGGCCGACATCATCATTAGAACGTCGCGACCTTGCGAGGGACTGGCGTTGCTCAAACGATCCGTGAACGCAAGCGCGGCAAGAACGACGCCAGCGATACCGGCCATCAAGGCCCAGCGAGCAACGATAATGGTCCAGCGAGAACGGCGACGGGCGGACATGCGCAAATGATAGCGGCAGCGCAAAGAACGCCGCGAGGTCCAATCAAGAATTGAGAATTGGCTGATGAGCTGGCGCTCTGTGAGCTGCGCGAACTCGCTCCAGCGCATCCCGCGTCGCCGGCAAAAGGGCGGGCACGTGCGGCCTATCTCACTGGTACCGACAGCGGTGTGCCGACGGGCTTCACGAAGACGACGAGCAACTTCGCAGGCGCCGTCGAGCTCGGGTTGCGCGAAACCAAGTGCACGTCGGTGGGCGATTCGTAGAACGTTTGTCCCGCACGCAACATCACGGCTTTTCCGCCCTGCACTTGCATCACGACCGACCCCTCGAGGACATACACGAAGGTGTTTGCGTTGTGGCGATGCGGCGGCGAATCGCCGCCGGGAGGAATCTCGACGGTGATCATCGCCGTCTCTTGACCTTCGATACCGACGAGCGGTTTGGTCATGAGCGGCGTCACTTTGACCGCAGGTTCCGCCGCGAACGCGATTCCGCCGATCAACCAGCTCAAGATGAACAACCCAAGGAGTCTCATGCGATGGTCCTCAACTATCGTGCTCCCCGACCCGATAAGTCCCCGGTACAGCATTGAATGAGATCGAAATGCGGTTCCAGCCGTTGATTTCGATGATCGCGAGCGTAAGCGCAACCAGCTCGGCATCGCTGAACGATGCCTTCACTCGATCGTACACCGTATCGGGGACTCCGCCCTCGTCCAAACGCGTCACTGCCTCCGCCCATGCGAGCGCCGCGCACTCGCGTTCGGTGTAGATCGGTGCCTCACGCCAGACTTGGAGCAAATACAACCGCTGCTCGGATTCGCCGGCTGCGCGTGCATCCTTCGTGTGCATATCGATGCAATACCCGCAGCCATTGAGCTGCGATACGCGCAGTTTGATAAGAAGGAGTAGCGATCGCTCGAGCCCCGAATTCTTGACGACAGCGCTGAGGCCGCGCATGGCGCGGTAGGCGTCTCCGAAAAGCTCTGGTACCAAAGGCAGTCGTTTTTGCATATCAGCACCTCCGCATTGGAATCGGTTCTCGCCGAGAAGACGAACGACGGAGGCGGCGTGTGACAGCAGAGGCTACAGGCGACAGGCTACAGGCAACAGCTTCGCGCGAACGCGCGCTCAACCTTCAGCCTTCAGTCTTTAATTCGCCTCACGCTGCGAACGCGGCGATTTTCTCTGGATTCCGCAGCGAATAGATCGAATGCACGACCTGACCATCGGTGTCGAAGGCCATCAACGTGCTCACTCTTCCGTCCAACAAAATCGCAACTCCCGATTCACCGTTGATCGGAACGACGCATACGCGCACCCTCGGACTGTAATGGCGCGATAGCGCATACCAGAACCACGAAATGCGCTCTGCGCCGATGAGCGGACGGCAAATCGCCGTGGCTTTGCCGCCGCCGTCGGATACCATGACGGCATCCGTCGCGAGCAGCTCGATCACGCGTTTGCGGTCGCCGCTTTGCGCCACCGCCATGAAGCGCTCGAGCATTCGCTGTCGCGTCGCGTCGTCGACTTGAAAGCGTCGCCGCCGAGCCGTGACCCGCTCGCGGGCGCGATGAACCATCTGGCGACACGCGGCTTCGGACTTGCCGAGCGCCTCGGCGATGTCTGCGTAGTCGTCGTCGAGCACATCGTGAAGGATGAAGGCCGCGCGTTCTTCCGGCGCAAGCGCCTCCAGCATTGCGAGGAAAGCGATCGAAACATCGTCGCTCAGCTCGGCAACCATCTCTGGCGTATTGAGATCGTGAGGCGCCAGCGGCTCCGGCAACCACGGTCCGAAATACGCCTCGCGTTCGACCTTCAGTTTGCGCAGACGATCGATACACAGACGCGTAACCGT
>DATCLP010000434.1:0-13129 GCA_036563855.1 Steroidobacteraceae bacterium
GTGTGGGTATCGCGTTGTGGTTTGCGACAGCCAATCCGTTTTCGGCGGGCTGATCGGTCAACGCGACGCCTCGCGGCGTCGTGATCCGTCGCATCTCGAGTTGGTTTCGGCAAGGCGCTCGCGTCCATGAATGTCACAGCAACGCTGATCATCCAGGGAATCGTATTCCTCATCCTTGCGTGGGTGACGATGAAGTTCATCTGGCCGCCGCTGATCGCGGCGATCGATGAACGTCGTCAGAAGATCGCCGAAGGGCTCGCTGCGGCCGAGAAAGGCGAAAAGAGCCTGCAGGAGGCCAAGTCGAACGCTCAGGAGATCATCAAGGAGGCGCGCGAGCAGGCGAGCAAGATCGTCGAACAGGCGAACCGACGCTCGAGCGAGCTGATCGAGGAAGCGCGCGGCGCGGCACTGGCTGAAGGCCAGCGCTTGGTTGCCGAGGCGCGGCAGAACGTCGAGCTCGAGGCGACGCGCGCGAGAGAGCAACTGCGCAAGGATGTCGCCGCGATCGCCGTCGCTGCTGCGAGCAAGCTGCTCGGACGCGAGATCGATCCCAAGGCGCACGCCGATCTTCTGGAGAAGCTGGCGCTCGAAATCGAGCGCGGCTGAGGCGAAGCACGCCATGGCTGAAACAATCACGATCGCTCGCCCTTACGCCAAAGCGGTGTTCGAGCACGCGCGCGAACACAACACGTTTGCGCAATGGTCGGACTTGCTGGCGCTCGCGTCGGCGATCGTTGCCGATCCGAACGTCAAGAAGCTGCTCGCAAGCCCCCGAGTGACGCCGGCTCAGTTGGTCGAGTTCATCGCGGACATTCTCGGCGAGAAGCTCGACGAGAAGGGGCGCAACTTCCTGAACCTCTTGGCGCAGAACCGCCGGTTGGCGTCGTTGCCGGATATCGCTGCGATCTACGAGGAGCTGCGTGCGGAGGCCGAGCGGATCGCCGATGTGCAAGTCGTTTCGGCAATGGCGCTCGACGATTCGCAGCGGGCGCGGCTCACGAGCGCGCTCAAGAAGCGGTTGGGCCGCGAAGTGCGCTTGCACGAACGCGTGGATCCCTCGTTGATCGGCGGCGCCGTCGTGCGCGCGGGCGACTTGGTGATCGACGGATCGTTGAAGGCGAGGCTCGAGCGGTTGGCGCAGGAGATCGCCCAGTAGAGGCAGAACCTGAACCGAAAGCAGTTCGGCGGACGAAGAGATTTTTCTAGAACCTGGCGCTCGAGGCCCAGAGTTCTAGTGAAACGAGGTAGCGGAAATGGCCATCAAGGCATCTGAAATCAGCGATCTCATCAAGGCTCGGATCGAGAAGTTCGCGAGCCCGGCGGAAGAGCGCAACATCGGTACCGTCGTCACGGTGACGGACGGCATCGTCCGCATTCACGGCCTTGCGGACGTGAAGTACGGCGAAATGCTCGAGTTCCCGGGCGGCAGCTACGGCCTCGCTCTGAACCTCGAGCAAGACTCGGTCGGCGCCGTCGTGTTGGGCGAGTACAAGCACATCGTCGAAGGCGACATCGTCAAGACGACCAACCGCATTCTCGAAGTGCCGGTTGGCGAAGGTCTGCTCGGCCGCGTCGTCGACGCGCTCGGCAATCCGCTCGACGGCAAGGGCCCGATCGCTGCAGCACGCTATTCGCCCGTCGAACGCGTCGCGCCCGGCGTGATCTACCGTAAGTCGGTGAGCCAGCCGCTGCAGACCGGTTACAAAGCGATCGACTCGATGGTGCCGATCGGCCGCGGCCAGCGCGAGCTCATCATCGGCGACCGCCAGACCGGTAAGACTGCGCTCGCGGTCGACACGATCATCAATCAGAAGTCGAGCGGCGTGAAATGTATCTACGTCGCGATCGGCCAGAAGCAGTCCTCGATTGCGAACGTCGTACGCAAGCTCGAAGAGCACGACGCGATGAAGCATACGATCGTCGTCGCTGCGTCTGCGTCGACGCCTGCTTCGATGCAGTACATCGCTCCGTACGCCGGTTGCGCGATGGGCGAGTACTTCATGGATCAAGGCGAAGACGCGCTCATCATCTACGACGACCTGACCAAGCAAGCCTGGGCGTATCGTCAGATCTCGCTCCTTCTGCGTCGGCCGCCGGGACGCGAAGCGTACCCGGGCGACGTCTTCTACCTGCACTCGCGCTTGCTCGAGCGTTCGGCTCGCGTCAACGAAACGTACGTCGAGAAGATGACCAACGGCCGCGTGAAGGGTAAGACCGGTTCGCTCACGGGTTTGCCGATCATCGAAACGCAAGCCGGCGACGTGACGGCGTTCGTGCCGACGAACGTGATCTCGATTACCGACGGTCAGATCTTCTTGGAGAGCGACCTGTTCAACGCGGGTCTGCGTCCCGCGATGAACGCCGGTATCTCGGTGTCTCGTGTGGGCGGTGCCGCACAGACGGACATCATCAAGCGCTTGGGCGGCGGTATTCGCCTCGCGCTCGCGCAGTACCGCGAGCTTGCGGCGTTCTCGCAGTTCGCCTCCGATCTCGACGATGCGACGCGTCGTCAGCTCGAGCGCGGCGAGCGCGTGCAGGAGCTGATGAAGCAGAAGCAGTACAGCCCGATGTCGGTCGCCGAGATGGCGCTGTCCATTTACGCCGTGAACAACGGCTACATGGACAAGGTCGAGAAGAACAAGATCGGCGCATTCGAAGCCGGTCTGCAGGCGTTTGCGAAGACGAACTACAAGCAGGTCATCGACGACATCAACGCCGAGCCCGTGCTGAAGAAGCACGAGGCCAGCTTGAAGAAGATCTGCGACGAGTTCGTGGCGACTGGAACGTATTGATTTGGGGCGACGGGCAACGGGCGACGGGCAACGGTCAGACGATCTTGCTCGTGCCAGTGAGCCGGTCGCAAGTCATCGGATTCGAGGAGGGTAACAGGCGTAAGCAACGAGCTCGACCAGCACCGCGAAGCGGTGTCCAGCCGTAGCCCGTGGCCCGTAGCCCGTAACCAGCGAAGCTTATGCCCGGCGTAAAAGAGATCCGCCTCAAGATTGCGAGCTTCAAGAGCACGCAAAAGATCACGAAGGCGATGGAAATGGTCGCTGCGAGCAAGATGCGCAAGGCGCAGGATCGCATGCGCGCATCGCGTCCGTACGCCGAGAAGATCCGCCGCGTGATCGGCCATTTGCGCCTCGCGAATCCGGATTACAAGCATCCATTCCTAGTCGAACGCGAACCGAAATCGGTCGGCTTCATCGTGATCTCTACCGATCGCGGTCTCGCCGGCGGCTTGAACGTCAATTTGTTCAAGACGACCTTGGCGACGATGCGCGAATGGCAGCAGAAGGGTGCGCAAATCTCGCTGTGTCTGATCGGCTCGAAAGGTGTGCAATTCTTCCGCCGGCTCGGCAACGCGGAGATTCTCGCGACTGCGACGCATCTGGGAGATCAGCCGCACATCGCCGATCTCATCGGCAGCGTGACGGTGATGCTCAATCAATACCGCGAAGGCAAGCTCGACCGGCTGTTCCTGATCAACAACGTGTTCGTCAACACGATGACGCAGCGGCCGACGGTTCGTCAGCTCCTACCGGTGGTCGCCGAGGACGAGGACAAGCTGCAGAAGCTGTGGGACTACATCTACGAGCCTTCGGCTGGCGAGCTGCTCGACGGCATCCTGATGCGCTACATCGAGTCGCAGGTTTATCAAGGAGCCGTCGAGAACGTGGCGTGCGAAATGGCTGCACGCATGGTTGCGATGAAGGCCGCAACCGACAACGCAGGCAAGCTGATCGATGAGCTGCAGCTCATCTACAACAAGGCGCGTCAGGCGGCGATTACGAAGGAGATCAGCGAAATCGTCGGCGGCGCGTCGGCCGTGTAGTTCAAGGGCAAGAACTCGTCGGAGACGGACAGAATTCTTGGTTCGATATAGATAGATACTGAAGATTGTCGAGGCTCAACGCGATTGCTCTGGCCAGCGCCCAGAGCCCAGCGCCCGGAGCCCGCGAGGAACGAGCAAATGTCTAGCGCAGCAGCAACCGGCAAGATTGTGCAGATCATCGGCGCGGTCATCGACGTGCAATTCCCGCGCGATCAGATTCCGAAGGTCTACGAGGCGCTCAAGCTCGAGGACGTCGATCTGACGCTCGAAGTTCAGCAGCAGCTCGGCGACGGCGTCGTACGCACGATCGCGATGGGCGTGACCGAAGGCCTGAAGCGCGGGCTGGCCGTGCGGGCAACGGGTGCGCCGATTTCCGTGCCGGTCGGCAAGGCCACGCTCGGCCGCATCATGGACGTGCTCGGCAATCCGCAGGACGAGCGCGGGCCGGTCAACGCAGAAGAGCGTTGGCCGATTCATCGTCCGGCCCCGTCGTATGAGGAGCAAGCCGGCGGACAAGATCTGCTCGAGACCGGCATCAAGGTCATCGACTTGCTCATCCCGTTCGCGAAGGGCGGCAAGATCGGTCTGTTCGGCGGCGCCGGCGTAGGCAAGACCGTGAACATGCTCGAGCTCATCAACAACATCGCGAAAGCGCACTCCGGTCTGTCCGTGTTCGCCGGCGTGGGTGAGCGTACGCGCGAAGGCAACGACTTCTACCACGAAATGGCGGAGTCGAAGGTCGTCGACCTCGAAAACCTTCCCAACTCGAAGGTCGCGATGGTGTACGGCCAGATGAACGAGCCGCCGGGTAACCGTCTGCGCGTGGCTCTGACGGGCCTCACGATGGCCGAGTACTTCCGCGACGAGAAGGACGCTTCCGGCAAAGGCCGTGACGTTCTGCTCTTCATCGACAACATCTACCGTTACACGCTCGCCGGTACCGAAGTGTCCGCGCTGCTCGGCCGTATGCCGTCTGCGGTGGGTTACCAGCCGACGCTCGCCGAGGAGATGGGCGTGCTGCAAGAGCGCATCACTTCGACCAAGACGGGTTCGATTACGTCGATCCAGGCCGTGTACGTGCCTGCGGACGACTTGACCGACCCGTCGCCCGCAACGACGTTCGCGCACTTGGACGCCACGGTCGTGTTGTCGCGTCAGATTGCTGCGCTCGGTATCTATCCGGCGGTGGATCCGCTCGATTCGACGAGCCGCCAGCTCGATCCGCTCATCATCGGCGAAGAGCACTACAGCGTGGCGCGCGGCGTGCAGGCTGTGCTGCAGCGGTTCAAAGAGCTGCAGGACATCATCGCGATTCTCGGTATGGACGAGTTGTCGGAAGAGGACAAGCTCATCGTGTTCCGCGCTCGCAAGATCCGAAACTTCCTGTCGCAGCCGTTCCATGTCGCCGAAGTGTTCACCGGTCAACCGGGCAAGTACGTGCCGTTGAAGGAAACCATTCGCGGCTTCAAAGGCATTCTGAACGGCGAGTACGATCACCTGCCGGAGCAGGCGTTCTACATGGTCGGCAGCATCGACGAGGCTGTCGAGAAGGCGAAGACGTTGCAATAAAGGCGACAGGCTACAGGCCTCAACCGGTCGAAGTTCGTAGCCGTCGTCCGTTCGATCTCAACTGAGAGTTAGGCATGGCCACTATCCACGTCGATATCGTCAGCGCCGAAGGCGAGATCTTTTCGGGCGAAGCCTCCATGGTGTTCGCGCCTGCGGTGATGGGCGAAATCGGCATCGCGCCGCGGCATGCCCCGCTGCTCACGACGCTGAAGCCTGGCGAAGTGCGCGTGCAGACGCCGGGCGGCGAAGAGCAATTCTTCTATGTGTCCGGCGGCGCGATCGAGGTGCAGCCGCACTTGGTGACGGTGCTCGCCGACACGGCACTCCGCGCGAAAGATCTCGACGAGGCTGCGGCGCTACAAGCGAAGCAGCGGGCCGAGGAGGCGCTGAAGAACCGCACGGATGCTGTCGACGCCGCCGAGCTTCAGGCGGAGCTGGCACGGGCGATCGCTCAGCTCAGGGCGATCGACAAGCTGCGGAAACTCAAGCAGTCCTGAGGTTGCCGGCGTCCTTGGATACACGAAAAGCGCGCTTCGGCGCGCTTTTGTTTTGTAACGGGGATCAACCCTCGAAATCTGTACATAAGTCGCTGTTCAGTCCCGAAAAGGCCGGGTAGCCTGTGCGCCCTGACCTATGCCTGTCGCCCATTGCCATCTCCTCTAGCCTGAGCCGATAAGCTTGTAACCTGTGGTCCCCATGCCTCTGTCCATCGTCATTCTTGCCGCAGGTCAAGGCAAACGGATGAAGTCCGATTTGCCGAAGGTATTGCAGCCGCTTGCTGGCGAGCCCTTGCTGTCTCACGTCTTGAAAGCCGCAAAGGCGCTCGGAGCAGATGCGACCTACGTTGTATACGGGCATGGCGGCGAGCGCGTGAAAGAGGCGCTCAAGGAAGCGCCCGTGCAGTGGGTGCTTCAAGCCGAGCAGCTCGGTACGGGGCACGCGGTCGCACAGGCACTACCGTCGATTCCCGACGATCATGTGGTGCTCGTGCTCTATGGCGACGTGCCGCTCATACGCGAGGCGACGCTCAGGCAGCTCGTGGCCGAAGCATCCGGTAACTCCATCGGACTGCTCACCGCAGTCCTCGGTGATCCGACCGGCTATGGACGCATCGTCCGCGACAATGCCGGCCGCGTCGTACGCATCGTCGAAGAGAAAGATGCGAACACGAAAGAGCGGGCAATCTCCGAGGTCAACACCGGCCTGCTTGCGGCGCCCGCGCAAGCTTTGCGCAGGTGGCTGTCCGCTCTCAAGAACGACAATGCGCAAGGCGAGTACTACCTGACGGACATCATCGTCATGGCGGTTCGAGAGGGAATGCAGGTCCAACCTGTGGTTTCGCCGAACGAGACCGAGGTCCTAGGCGTGAACGACAAAGTTCAGCTCGCGCAGCTCGAAGCCGCTTTGCGCATACAGCGTGCTCGCGAGTTGATGCTTGCCGGTGCCACGATCATCGATCCATCGCGCATCGACATTCGCGGAGAAGTCGTCGTCGGTCGCGACGTCGTGATCGATGTCAATACGGTTCTCGTCGGTAAGGTAGTGCTCGGAGATCGAGTGCGAATCGGTCCGAACAACTACTTGCGCGACTGCCGTATCGAAGCCGACACCGAAATTCATCCAAACTGCGTGATCGACCGAACGACGATCGGGCCGCGCAGCTCGATCGGTCCGTTTGCGCGAATGCGTCCGGGAAGCGTACTCCACGAAGAAGTTCACATCGGCAATTTCGTGGAGGTGAAGAACAGCGAGATCGGTGCGGGCAGCAAAGCCAATCACCTCACTTATCTCGGCGACGCCACGCTCGGACGCAAGGTCAATATCGGAGCCGGAACCGTCACCGTGAACTACGATGGTGCGAACAAGTGGCGCACCGAAATCGGTGACGGTGCCTTCATCGGCTCAGGCTCGATGCTCGTTGCGCCCGTGAAGATCGGCGAGAACGCCAATACCGGTGCAGGTTCGACGATCACGAAGGATGCACCCGCCGGCAAGCTCACGATCGCGCGGGCTCGCCAAGTGACCATCGAGAACTGGAAGCGTCCCCAAAAGAAGACGGAATGACGTCGAGAATGCTTCGACCTACTGCCTACAGCCCACAGCCCACAGCCTAGGAATCGTCCATGTGCGGAATCGTCGGTGCCATCGCGAATCGCAATGTCGTCCCGATCTTGATCGAAGGTCTGAGGCGGCTCGAATACCGCGGCTACGACTCGGCCGGACTTGCAGCCGTGAACATGTCCGGTCGCCTCACGCGGTTGCGTTCCGTAGGCAAGGTGAAAATGCTCCAGGATGCGCTTAACGATACGCCGACGGAAGGTTATCTCGGCATCGCTCACACGCGCTGGGCCACTCACGGCGTACCGTCCGAACGCAATGCGCATCCGCACATCTCGCGCGACGGCATTGCGATCGTTCACAACGGCATCATCGAGAATCACGAAGAGCTGCGCGAAGAGCTGATCGGTCTCGGCTACACGTTCACGTCCGAGACGGATACCGAAGTTATCGCGCATCGCATCCACTACCACAAGACGAAGCTCGGCGACCTCTTTCGCGCCGTGAGGGCAACTGTCGCGGAGCTGGAAGGCGCCTATGCACTTGCGGTGATCTCTGAGGACGCACCGGAAGGAATCGTCGTAGCCCGCGCCGGCTGTCCGGTCGTGATCGGCCTCGGCAATGACGAGAACTTCGTTGCGTCCGACGTCGCGGCACTGTTGCCGGTGACGCGCAAATTCATCTTCCTGGAGGAAGGCGACGTTGCGGAAATTCGCCGCCAAGGCGTGCGGATCCTGGACATCGAAGGCAATACTGCGAATCGTCCCGCTCGCGAGAGCTCGCTATCGGCGGACGCGGCCGAAAAAGGCGACTATCCGCACTACATGCTCAAGGAAATCTACGAGCAGCCGCGTGCCGTTGCGCAAACGCTCGAAGAGCGCGTAGCCGGCGGGAGACTCTTGGAGGCGGCCTTCGGTCCTATGGCGACGGAAGTCTTTCGGCGCACGCAAGCCGTACAGATCGTTGCGTGCGGGACGAGCTTTCACGCTGGCGCGGTTGCGAAGTACTACATCGAGCAAATCGCGCGTTTACCTTGTTGGGTCGAGATCGCGAGCGAATACCGCTATCGCAATCCCGTCGTGCCGCCGAACACGCTCTTCGTCACGATCTCCCAATCCGGCGAGACTGCTGACACGCTCGCAGCGCTGCGCATGGCGAAGCAGTCCGGCTATCTGTCCACGCTCTCGATCTGCAACGTGCCGGAGAGCTCGCTGGTCCGAGAATCGGAGCTCGTCTTGCTCACGCGCGCCGGTCCCGAAATCGGCGTCGCGTCGACGAAGGCCTTCACGACGCAGCTTGCCGCACTCAACCTGCTCGTACTGGCTTTGGCGAAATTCAACGGCATCGACAGCGAACGCGAACGCGGGCTCGTACAGCGGCTGCTCGAGATCCCGAGCATTCTCGAGAAGACGCTACATCTCGACTCGACGATCAAGGAGCTCGCGAAGCGTTTCGCCGACAAACATCACGCGTTGTTCCTCGGCCGGGGACAGATGCATCCGATCGCGATGGAAGGCGCGCTCAAGCTCAAAGAGATCTCGTACATCCATGCCGAGGCCTATGCCGCAGGCGAGCTGAAGCACGGCCCGCTCGCGCTCGTAGATCACGACATGCCGGTCGTCGTCGTTGCACCCAACAACGACCTGCTCGAGAAGCTCAAATCCAATCTTCAGGAAGTGCGCGCCCGCGGCGGCGAGCTATTCGTGTTCGCCGATCCGGATGCCGGCATCACGCCATCGGAAGGCGTCACTGTCGTCACGATGCCGAAGCACGTCAGCCATTTCCAGGCCGCTGCCGTGTACAGCGTTCCGCTGCAATTGCTCGCATACCACTGCGCCATTCTGCGCGGAACCGACGTCGATCAACCGAGAAATTTGGCAAAGTCGGTGACGGTGGAATAACGCGTGTGCCTGTCGGCGCACAACTGTGCGCCGAAAACAAAGTCGTCTCCTTTAGAGCGAGCTGTCCGATCTGCGATTACTCCGCTCGAGATAAAGATGTTCTGGGCGCGCTGCGTGCAGGGACATAATCGTTTGCCGACGATGAAGAACACCTTTCAGCTTGCGCCGAAGTCATTCTTCGACTTCGTGCCATTCACAGAGCCCGACACGCAATGTGCGCACCGAATCCGAGCTAGCCGCTGCGTTGCTATCTGTCATTGGCCCGGTGAAGTCTGCAGTCCAGAAGTTTGAGGTTCCCGACTTCGACAAGGATCTTTTCGGGGCAGATCTTGAGACCTTTCTTGAGCGTGCAAAGACGCGAGGCGCATACGCACATTAAGCGAATAAGATCGTGCGCGCCCATATGGGAGTGGCGGCACACGGCCGAGACTCTCGTGCGGCCAACGGTGGACCGACCTTTCCCTAGGTCAGTCGAGAACGTTCAACCCCTCATGAGTGCGGTGCTCTTCGCTAAGCCACGCATTGCCTCCTGGTGAACTGCAGAGAAGCCGAGGACGAGAAGATGTCGACAGATGCGGAACCGGAGGAAGCAAAGTTCGAAGAAACAAAGCCGGAGGAAGCAGTGGAGAATCCTGAAGTTCACACGCCGCACGCCCCGCACGGAAGATTGCCGCGTTGGCTCGAGCTGACAATCGCCGTGACCGCGCTGATCACCTCGATCAGCTCGATCGCGATAGCCATTCATCACGGTCACATCATGGAAAAGCTCGTGCAGGCCAACTCGATTCCTTACATGCAGGGCGGCTTCAGCAACATCACTCCCGACGGTCAGCGAGTGATCTCGCTCGTTCTACTCAATCGCGGTGTCGGACCTGCGCACGAGCAAAGCTTGCGCGTGAGGGTGGGCGATCGTTACGTGACGTCCGTGGGAGAGCTGATCGCCGCCTCGCTTGGAGCCGAGCAAGCGGCCGAAGTCGAGAGCGCCCTGAATCCCATTAAGAATCAAGTGCGCAAGCGGTTCATTCCGGGCGGCGGGCAGCAGCAGGTCTTCAGCATGAAGCGCACGGAAGAGAACGCGCACTATTGGGACCTCTTGAACGCCAAGCGGGGGAACTGGGACATCGAGCTTTGCTACTGCTCCGTTTTCGAGGAATGCTGGCAAGTCCGGAACGCCTTTGCAGATCCGGAGCCTATCGCGGCCTGTACACGCGACGAGGCGCGCGAATTCGTGCCCTGACCCGTACTGTCGGCTGGTGCGCCGCCCAACTCCGTGGCGCACTTGCATCCGGCGCGGCCGTGAAACCCGATTTCGGGCTGTCGGCTAATGCCGCGCTCGCTCCTGACCGGTCGAAGGACTATAGTGTGAGTCACGCGCCGCCACAGCGACCCTGAGGCCACCTTTCGGTCACGTGCGCAAAGCGCTTCACCGTCGGTCGTGACCGACGCCTCATCCATCAGTCGTTTCGTGGTCCGGTATGCAAGTTACTCAAGATACTGTCGTTTCCATCCATTACACGCTCACCGACGATGCGGGAAATACGCTGGATACCTCGCTGGGCGGCGAGCCGCTGGCGTATCTGCACGGCAACGGCAATCTGATTCCAGGTCTCGAGAATGCGCTCGAGGGCAAGAAGGTCGGGGACAAAGTTTCGGTAAAAGTGCCGCCGAGCGAAGCCTACGGCGAGTACGACAAGTCCCTCGTGCAGCAGGTACCGCGACGAGCTTTCAAGGGAATTGCGGACGTACAGGTCGGTATGCAGTTTCAAGTAAGCACGCCGATGGGGCCGCGGGCCGTGACGGTGACGAACATCGTCGGCGACCTCGTGACCGTCGACGGAAACCACCCGTTGGCGGGTCAACACCTCAATTTCGATGTCGAGGTGACGGACATCCGCGCGGCGACCGAGGAAGAGCTTGCGCACGGCCACGTGCATGGGCCGGGCGGGCACGATCACTAACCAGGCTGTGGACTGCAGTCTGTAGGCTGTAGTGGAGCGCGCGCTCGCGCTCCATTTCCTTCCTTTGCGTTAGCGGGGAGAGTGAACGCTGTTGCGCCCTCAACTCCCTCGTCCGCCGATACGCACCTGCTTGCCCGCTCCGCGACGCTGCTCCCGGCAACTTTCTTGCCAGCGCCCAGAGTCCAGTGCCCAGCGCCCACGTCCCTTGCAGCGCGGCATTTGCGGATTGCGTGAACCGACGCCTCGACGAATCCTCGGGCCGAGGAGGAGCCGAGCATGCTGCGCATCAAGCACTTACTAGCAAACAAGCCGAACAAGATCTGGTCCATCGGTCCCGATGAACCGGTGCTCGAAGCGATTCGGCTGATGTCGGATAAATCGATCGGTGCGTTGCCCGTCGTTTCCGGCGATCAACTCGTCGGCATCGTTTCCGAGCGCGACTACGCACGCAAAGTCATCCTGATGGGTCGTTCGAGCTCGGACACGCCGGTATCGCAGATCATGACGACGCCCGTCATCACGATCACGCCGGACGACACCGTTCATCGCTGCATGGAATTGGTTACGGAGAAGCGGATCCGTCACCTGCCCGTCATGGAGCGAAACAAGCTCATCGGGATGATCTCGATCGGCGATCTGGTCAAAGCTGTAATCGAAGATCAGCAGCAGACGATCGTCGAGTTGGAGCGGTATATCGCCGGGTGATGACAAGGGCTTGGGGCATGGGGCCCGTCTTCTCAGCCGCGCGCCGAGGCTACCGGCATCGAGTTATCGAGCAGCCCTCGCTGCATGGCGCGATTGACGGCGCTCAGCACTGCGAGGAGCGACGCGGTCACGATGTTCTCATGGATGCCCACGCCGAACAGCGTCGTACGCGCCGGCGTCGTGATTTCGACGAACGCAACCGCACGCGCGTTGCTGCCCGTACCCATCGAATGCTCCTCGTACGAGAGCACGTCGCACTTGAAGCCGAGCGCATCGATCAAGGCATCGATCGGTCCGTTGCCGGAACCGTGCAGCAATGCGCCTTGCCCGTGGCAGCGCAGCTTCAGCGTCAAACGCTGAATCTCAGGGTGGTCGCGCGCGGTCGTCAGTTGGTGAGCGAGGTATTCGTAGCCGCCTTCGTGCTTCAAATATTCGCGCTCGAATAGCGACCAGATCTGCTCCGACGTAAGCTCCTTGCCGGTCGCATCCGTCACGTTCTGCACGACTTGGCTGAACTCGATTTGCAGCCGGCGCGGCATCGCAAGCCCGTAGTCGCGCTCGAGCAGGTACGCAATTCCGCCCTTACCCGACTGGCTGTTGACGCGAATGATCGACTCGTACGTGCGCCCCACATCGCGCGGATCGATCGGCAAGTACGGCACTTCCCAGAGATCGCCTTCTTGGCGCGCAGCGAAGCCTTTCTTGATCGCATCCTGATGCGAGCCGGAGAAGGCGGTAAACACCAAATCGCCGACGTACGGATGTCGCGGGTGGATCGGCAATTGATTGCATTGCTCGACGCATCGCGCGGCTTCATTGATGTTCGAGAAGTCGAGCCCCGGATGGATGCCTTGCGTGTACATGTTGAGCGCAAGCGTGACGATGTCGACGTTCCCCGTGCGCTCGCCGTTCCCGAACAACGTGCCTTCGACACGATCTGCGCCGGCCATCATTGCGAGCTCTGCAGCGGCCACGGCAGTCCCGCGATCGTTGTGCGGATGCACGGACAGCACGATCGCATCGCGCTTGGCGATGTGGCGGCCGAACCACTCGATTTGGTCGGCATAGATGTTCGGCGTCGCCATCTCGACCGTCGCCGGCAA
>DATCLP010000435.1:0-2742 GCA_036563855.1 Steroidobacteraceae bacterium
AACATCGCGTGTTGCCGCTGGTCAAGCGCGGCAAGCGCCTGTTCGTCGGCGTCTCCGATCCGACGAACCTGCACGCTCTCGATGAGATCAAGTTTCAAACCGGGCTGTCTGTCGAAGCGATCGTCGTCGAAGAGGACAAGCTCGAGAAGATTGCCAGCCGTGCGATCGAGCAAGTCGACACGCACATGCCGAATCTCACGGACGACGATTTGGACCTCGACAATCTCGACGTCACCGGCGGCGAAGAGGACCTCGAAGGTGAAGCTGTCGGCCGCGACGACGTCGAAGACGCACCGATCGTCAGGTTCGTCAACAAGGTGCTGCTCGATGCGATCAAGAAAGGCGCATCGGACATTCACTTCGAGCCTTACGAGAAGTCCTACCGAATTCGTTTCCGCCTGGACGGTTACCTGAAAGAGGTGGCCACGCCACCCGTACAGCTAGCAGTGAAACTCGCCGCGCGCATCAAGGTCATGGCGCGGCTCGACATTGCGGAACGGCGCATTCCTCAGGACGGGCGCATCAAGATGCGCATCTCGAAGAATCGCGCCATCGACTTCCGTGTGAGCACGTGCCCCACGCTGTTCGGCGAGAAAATCGTCTGCCGTATTCTCGATCCTTCGAGCGCGATGCTCGGCATCGACGCGCTCGGCTACGAGCCGCAGCAGAAGGAGCTGTACCTCAAGGCACTGAACCAGCCGCACGGCATGATCCTGGTCACCGGCCCGACCGGTAGCGGTAAGACCGTGTCGCTCTATACGGGCTTGAACATCCTGAACCGGGAAGACACGAACATTTCGACGGCCGAAGATCCTGCCGAAATCAACATTCCGGGCATTAACCAGGTGAACATCAACCCGAAGGTGGGGCTCACATTCGCGAGCGCGCTGCGCGCCTTCTTGCGCCAGGACCCGGACGTCATCATGGTGGGCGAGATTCGCGATCTCGAGACGGCGGAGATCGCCATCAAGGCAGCGCAAACCGGCCACCTCGTGCTGTCGACGCTGCACACGAACGACGCGCCGAAGACGCTGACGCGTCTAGTGGACATGGGCGTCAAGCCCTACGCGATTGCGACGTCGGTGAGTCTCATCATTGCGCAACGCTTGGCGCGTAAGCTTTGCAGCAACTGCAAGGCGCCCGTGGACATGCCGCCGGAAGCGCTTCTTAAAGAAGGTTTCACCGAAGAGGAAGTGGCCCAAGGGCTTCGCATCTACAAGCCGGTCGGGTGCCCGCAATGCACGGACGGTTACAAGGGCCGCACGGGTATTTATCAGGTGATGCCCGTGTCCGAAGAGATCCAACGCATCATCCTGCAAGGCGGCTCCGCGGTGGACATCGCGAACCAGGCCGCTGCAGAAGGAATCTGGGACTTGCGCAAGTCCGGGCTCGCGAAGGTCAAGGCAGGGATTACGAGCTTGGACGAAGTCAACCAATGCACGGTCGAGTGAGCAGGTAATCGCAGGACCTCACCATGGCACAAGCAGCTCCAGCACAGCAGTTCCCGTTCATCTGGGAAGGCACGGACAAGAGAGGCAAGCGGGTCAAGGGGCGGATGATCGCCACTTCCGAAGCGGAGGTCAAAGCCGACCTGCGACGGCAGGGCGTGCTTGCGAAGAAGGTCCGCAAGGAAGTTCAGCTCTTCAAGAGCGGCAAGAAGATCACTGCAGAGGACATCGCATTGTTCTCGCGCCAGCTTGCCACGATGCTGCAAGCGGGTATCCCGATGGTTCAGTGCTTCGACATCATCGGCAACGGACACGAGAAACCATCGATGCAAAAGCTCGTGCTGTCCATCAAGGCGGATATCGAAGCCGGTACGTCGTTGCACGAGGCGCTCGCCAAGCACCCGCTCTATTTCGACGACCTGTTCGTGAATCTCGTCGAGGCGGGCGAGCATGCTGGTGCGCTCGAAACGCTGCTCGACAAGGTCGCAACGTACAAGGAAAAGACAGAGGCCCTCAAGAAGAAGATCAAGAAGGCTCTGTTCTATCCTGCGGCCGTTCTTGCCGTCGCCGTCATCGTGACCGTCATTCTGCTCATCTACGTCATCCCGCAGTTCGAGTCCTTGTTCCAAGGCTTCGGGGCCGATCTGCCGGCCTTTACTCAAATGGTCATCAACATGTCGAAGTTCATGCAGACCCATGGCCTCGTGCTGGGTCTGGTCGTCGGCGTCGGCATCTATGTGTTCTTCTACTTCAAGAAACGGTCCCGGGCGATGCGGCGCGTGCTCGACCGCATGATGCTCAAAGTGCCCGTGATCGGGCCGATCATGGTGAAAGCTGCGATTGCGCGTTACGCGCGGACGCTGTCGACGATGTTCGCAGCCGGCGTGCCGCTCGTCGAAGCGCTTACCTCCGTGGCAGGCGCCACCGGCAACATCGTTTACGAAGAAGCGACGCTGAAAATTCGCGATGAAGTCGCGACCGGTAATCGGTTGCAACGGTCGATGGAAAATACCGGACTGTTCCCGAACATGGTGGTCCAAATGATCGCCGTCGGCGAGGAATCCGGTTCGTTGGACGCGATGGCTGCAAAAGTCGCGGATTTCTACGAAGCCGACGTGGACGCGGCAGTGGACTCGATGAGCAGCTTGTTGGAGCCGCTCATCATGGCAATCCTCGGCGTTCTGGTCGGCGGTCTCGTGGTTGCGATGTACCTGCCGATCTTCAAGCTGGGTGCCGCGATCTAAGGATTTCGGCTCCCGACTGTGTTAGAAGAAACGCCGCGCTGTGCGCGGCG
>DATCLP010000436.1:0-4049 GCA_036563855.1 Steroidobacteraceae bacterium
CGTCTGGCTCGCTCTCGGCTGTGTCGTTCTCGGTCTGTTTCCGACCTTTGTGCTCGCGCGCTTGAGCAGCGTCGGCGAACAGCTCGGCTTTTCAGGGCTCGACCTGAGCGCAGCACCTTGGTGGCTGCTCGTGCCGTTGTCAGACCGCGAGACCTCGTACGCGCCGCTAATCTTCTTGGGCGCGGTAACGCTTCTCGTCGTCCTCACGATCTACGGCGTGCGCCGGTTCTATCACCAGCGCGTCCGCCACGGACCGGCGTGGGGATGCGGTTTCGGCGAATTCTCGAGCCGAATGCAAGATACTGCAGAAGGATTCGGTCAACCGATCCGCCATCTCTTCCAACCGTTCTTCGATATGAAGCGGGAGCTGCCGACCCCGTTCGATGCGGAGCCGCGCTATCGCGTCGTGATCGGCGATCGCTTGTGGCAATTGATCTATGCCCCGCTGGGCAAGCTCGTGCAGCTTGCAGCCAATTCGGTCGCTTGGCTGCAGCAGGGACGCATCTCGTCCTACCTTCTCTATAGCTTCGTGACGCTCATCGTGCTGTTGGCCTTGATGCTATGAACGTCACGACGTGGATCTTGCAGGTTCTGGAAGTCCTCGCTGCGGTCGCAGCGGCGCCGCTGTTCCTCGGCTGGGTGAATCAATGCCGCGCATGGTTGCAGAACCGCCGCGCTCCGAGCGTGCTGCAGCCCTATCGCAACATTCGCAAGCTGTTCCACAAGGACGCGGTCATCGCGAACAACGCTTCGCCGCTCTTTCGTTTGGCGCCCTACATCGTGTTCGGCACGATGGTGACCGCGGCCGCCATCATTCCCTCGCTGGGCACGCGCCTACCGTTCACGCGCGCTGCCGATGCGATTGCACTCGTCGGTTTGCTCGCGACTGCGCGCGTGTTCGTCTCCTTGGCCGCCATGGACATCGGTACCGCGTTCGGCACGCTCGGCGCACGTCGCGAAATGATGGTCGGCTTCCTAGCCGAGCCTGCGCTGTTGATGGTGATCTTCGTTGCTTCGCTCATTTCCGCGACGACCGCACTACCGGATATTTCCGAGCGGCTCGCAACCCAGGCGCTCGGTCTGTACCCGAGCTTGGCGTTCACGGCCGTTGCGTTCACCATGGTGCTGCTCGCCGAAAACGCGCGCATTCCCGTCGACAACCCGAGCACGCATCTCGAGTTGACGATGATTCACGAAGCGCTGCTACTCGAGTACTCCGCGCGACATCTTGCGCTCATGGAATGGGCAGCGGCGCTCAAGCTGTTCAATTACGCCTGCATCGGCTTTGCGTTGTTCGTGCCGTGGGGCGCAGCGATGCAACAAACGCCGCTGGCACTTGCTGCTGCAGCGCCTGCGCTCATCCTGAAGCTGGTGATAGCCGGTGCGGGACTCGCCTTCATCGAAACGATCTCGGCGAAACTGCGAGTCTTTCGTGCGCCCGAATTCCTCGCGACAGCGTTCCTGTTCGCCGTGCTCGGACTGCTCGTGCACCTGCTGTTGGGAGCTTGACGATGTCGCTGCCATTCGATCTGCAGATTCTGAACGCGCTAGCAGCCCTGCTCCTGCTCGTCTCGTTCGCGATGCTGTCGCAGCGACGTATCGTCACCCTCGTGAACCTGTTGGCATTCCAGGGCGCGCTACTCTGCGCAGCGACGCTCCTGCTCGCCTGGCGAACGCGGGACAATCATCTCTACGTCTCCGCGGGACTGACGCTCGCGCTCAAGGTCATCGTGCTGCCGTGGCTTCTCCACCGGCTGATCAAGCGGCTGGACGTGTACTGGGACACCGAGTCCTTGTTGAACGTGGCCGGGACTATGTTGATCGGCCTGCTAATCGTGGTGTTCTCGTTCGGTTTGGCACAGCCGATTTCCGCACTGGCGAGCACGGCAACACGCAGTTCGATCGGCATCGCTGTCGCCGTCGTGCTGCTGGCATTTTTCATGATGATCACGCGCCGCAAGGCGACCTCGCAGGTCGTCGGCTTCTTGTCGATGGAGAACGGTCTGTTCTTCGGCGCAATGAGCGCAACGTACGGGATGCCGATGATCGTGGAATTCGGTGTTGCGCTAGACGTGCTCGTCGCGATGCTGGTGCTGGGCGTCTTCTTCTTCCAGATTCGCGAGCAGTTCGACAGCCTCGACTTGCAGCACCTGGAAGCGCTGAGGGAGGATCGCTGACGTGGAGCTCATTGCGCTGCTCGGACTGCCGCTCGCCGGTGCGCTTTTCCTAGCCATTTTCGGCCAGAGCCGCTGGGCGCCCGAAGCCAATGTCGGATTCTCGCTGGTGACGTTCCTCGCGGCCTGTGCCTTGACCGTGCGAGTGATCACGGAAGGTAATCTGCTGCTGCTCGACAAGCAGATTTTCATTGACGCGTTCAACGTATTCCTCGTGACGTTGACGGCGTTCGTCGGCCTGACGACCTCGCTCTTCTCCCGACCGTATATGCGTGTCGAGGCCGAGCATCGCCGAGTGCGCGCTGCTCACCTTCGCCTCTACCACAGCATGTATCAGCTTTTCATGGCAACCATGCTGATCGCGCTCACGTCGAACAACATGGGTTTGATGTGGGTGGCCATGGAGGCCGCGACATTGTCCACCGTGCTGCTCGTGACGTTGTATCGCACGCCGGCGAGTCTCGAGGCGGGATGGAAATACTTCGTCTTGTGCGGCGTCGGCATCGCACAGGCTTTGTTCGGCACGATTCTCTTGTATTTCGCGGCCGAAAAAATCCTCGGCGCAGAAGGCGTCAGCGCGCTCTTGTGGACGGACTTGAACGGCGTCAAAGAACAACTCGAACCGGCAGTGCTCGGACTCGCGTTCGTGTTCTTGCTCGTGGGTTACGGCACCAAGGTCGGGCTTGCGCCTTTGCACAACTGGTTGCCCGACGCGCATGCGGAAGGCCCGACGCCGATCTCGGCCGTGCTATCGGGACTGCTCTTGAACGTTGCGCTCTACGCGGTCGTACGCTGCAAAGTGCTCGTTGAAGGCTCGCTGCAATCGGATCTGCCGGGCCGCATGCTGATGGGATTCGGCTTACTCTCGGTCGTCCTCGCAGCCCTGTTCCTTTGGCGGCAGAAAGACATCAAGCGCCTGTTCGCCTATTCGTCGATCGAGCACATGGGCATCATTACGTTCGCCTTCGGCATGGGCGGTCAGGTCGCAAACTTCGCAGCGCTTCTGCACATGACGGTGCATTCGCTGACCAAGTCCGCCATTTTCTTTGCGGTCGGTCATGCCGCACAAAAGGCGGGCACGCAGATCATGGACGACATTCGTGGCCTCATCACCTTGAGTCCGACCGTTGGCTGGGGATTGCTGCTGGGAACGGTGGCTATTCTCGGTATTCCGCCCTTCGGCGTATTCGCAAGCGAGTTCCTGATTCTCACGACCGCCATGCGCGAGCAGCCGTGGGCGACGCCGATCTTGTTGCTTGCGCTCGGTATCGCGTTCGCTGCGATCTTCGGCCGGGTACAACCGATGGTGTTCGGCGAAACGACCGCCAAGCGACTCCCGCATCCTCCGGCGCTCATTCCGGTGTTCACGCACTTGGCCCTCGTCCTGATGCTCGGCGTGTTCATCCCGCCGTCGCTCGCGGATTGGTATCGGACTGCGGCACAGCTCATCGGGGGCCAATGACATGATCAGGGCGCGTTGGTGGTTCGATCGGGGCCTGCCGATTGCCGGCGTCGCCGGTGCTGCCGCGCTTTCCGTTTCGCCCGAGGAATGGCGCCAGGCCGCTGAAGACTTCGCTGCCACTGGCGTTCGCCTCATGGCGCTGTGGGCGACACGCAATCAACACGGCCGCAATCTCGTGCGAGGGGCGTTCGCAACAGAAGATCGTTTGCTCGTTTTGGGGCTCGAGCTTGCTGGATCGCAATACCCGGGCATCGAACATCACTTTCCAGCCGCGCTTCGCATGCAACGCGCCGCAGCTGACTTATCGGGCGTGCACGCAATGTCGCCCGACCAACGGCCCTGGTTGCGTCACGCCGGATGGCCCGAGAACTTCCATCCGCTGGTAGATCAACGAACTCCGCCCGTTACCGAGC
>DATCLP010000437.1:0-2522 GCA_036563855.1 Steroidobacteraceae bacterium
TCGGCGCCCCAATGACCGATGACGCGCCCATGGTTCGATGTGCCCTGCGGGTACACGTTGTTGACATACCAACCGTTCTGCCAATCGGAGATCTCGTAAGTGAAATCGAATCGATTCCACAAGTAAGGAATGTCGATTCCAGCGGACAAGGCCGCGTTCCCCAACCGCCATCCCTCCAAGCGAGACCCGTCCTCGCCTGCGTACTCGAAGTAGACACTGAAAGGCGTCGCACCCGGAAACACCATTCGCGTAGAGAAAGCGGCGATCTGATTGCCGAACTGCTCATCCCGTGAGAGTTCGTCGCTGATGTTGTCGTACTTGGTCGGTTTCAGAAATGCACGCAAGAAGTCGCGAAACGATGCGCCGCGGGGACCACCTCCGAACTGAAGCAAACGGCTCGCGCTCAATGACCAGCCGGGCACCGGCTCGATCGAAACATGCAGCCCCGCTAGACGAGGATTACCCGTTGCTTGCCCTCCCTGGTAATAGATGTCGTCGACGCGGCTCATGCGCGCCGCAAAGATCTCGTATCGAACGCCCAACCGCGAAATGGGCGTGTAGTTCGACAACGTAACGCCCGGCATCGGCTGTGCGTTGGTACTCACGAGCATGCTGCTATCGGTCATCGGCGACCACCAATGTTCGCGATAACCGATATCCAGTTGCACGTACTCGCTGCCGACGCTGACCCACGAACCCGCCGGCGTCGCCTCGCCTGGGTACGCCATGCCTCCTAGCTGAACCAGGAAGAAGTCGCCCGGCTGCCAGTAGGCCTGCACGGATGCCGACCAGTCATCGCCCTGAAACATGCCGCGTTGATTCGGCCTGCCGGCAGAAGACACGTCGCTCGAGCCGCCTTCGACGCCCGCGTGATTCAAGCCGGCGGTGCGCATATACCCGTTCAAGTACTCGCGCACGCGTCTGCACAACGAGATGTCGATGCGGCAGGCGTGCGGCAATGCGTCGAGCACGGCAGCCGCCGCAAACGGACGTCGCGTGACCGCCTGATCCGCCAAGATCAGGACTCTCTCGATATCGCGCTCGATCTCGGGGGCCATGTTCATCGGCAGATAGGGACTCACGCCGCGCGCGTGGACCGGCGATTCGATCGCGAGACCGGCCAGCAAGAGCAGCATCAGAGCCAGATGCCGCGTGCGATCCGACAGAATCGTGAACGGAAATCTCATGGACAACACAGCACTCGATGAGTCAGGACGCAGTGTACCTGCAGCTCGCCGACGGTGCAGAAGTGTCCCGATTCAGCTACGCGCAAAGAACACGTCGCGGTGTCGATTGTCCATGCCTTGCGAGAACTCGAGCACTTCCTCGACCGGCACGGTCCGTTGCGGATCGTCGGCGAAACAGCGCACGGCGAAACGCTCGAGAATGGCGCCGAGACGATTGCGATCGAACTGCGGGCGATCGATCCGCGAAACTTCCATGACCCCGCAATGCACCTGCGCCCAAAACGCATCCGACAACGACGTCACGATACGTTCGTCGAACCCCTGCGTATCCGACTTCCACACGATCGGCAAGGTGCGTTGCGACGGTTCGAACGGCGCGAGCAATTCGGCTTCATCGGCAGCCACGCCGCGAACTCTCGTCGTCGTGTATCGCTGCCCGCGCATGGCATCCGGATTGAGCGAATAATTCCCGGCGTTGCGCAAATCCTGATAGAAGACGAGATCCCCTCCCGCCATCCCCACCGCCGCTTGCACGGGATGGCATTGCGGAAGATGACTCAGGTTACGCTGCAAGTATTTGAAGCTCGCAGGGTGCGGCTCGAAACACGCCGCAGCCACGATTTGCGGCAGAGCATGAACCAACTGCCGCGTCATCAGCCCCACGTTGGCACCGATATCGAGCAGCACGCATGGCTGCGCCGGCGCATGCGCTTTGAACAACTCGAGCACATCGGTTTGCCAGCGGCCTCGATCGAGCACGTCGGGTGCGATGACTTCGTCGATCGGCAGCTCGACCGTGGCCCCGCCGGCGCTCGAGTAAAGCGGACTGTCTTCGGGAACGCGTAACTCGACGGCAACAACGTTCAGATGAGCGCAGCTCAATTGCAGAGCTCGGCGCGGCCGCCGGGCGACGAGCCGTTCCAGCACCCGGCGCGACAGACTTTTCATGCGAACGAGACCTCAGGCGATCGACCGATTGTTCTTCTCGAGCACAGGATTGCCGACGTGGGGCACAGGCGCCAATTGCAACGCATGGAGCGCAGCACGAAGGCGCTCCGGAAAGCCACGCTTGTTCTGCAGAAACCAGCTTCGCGCACGCTCGCCGACCGACGCGCACTCCTCGTCTGACATCTCGAAGGTGCGTTCGATGGCCGCTTCGAGCGCGGCCTCGTCGACGTGATGGGTCGCCGACAAACACTGCGGCGCGGCTGGGCGGGCAGCCACCAGGATGCCCCGCTCTTCGCTCACGAGCTCGTTCATCGGCGGAGCGGCTGTGGTGATCGTCACGGCGCCCACGCTCATGGCTTCGACGATGTAGTGACCCCACCCCTCGGC
>DATCLP010000438.1:0-2732 GCA_036563855.1 Steroidobacteraceae bacterium
GTGACGTCCAGCATGGAATTGATCAAGCGTGCGAAGTGCTTACGCATCGCGACGCGCGCCGCGGCAGGATCATGTGCGCGCAACGCATCCAGAATGGCTGCGTGCTCAGCGACTCTTGCGCTTGCATCGGTGCTGCACACGGACTCGTAGACTGCTTTCACGGGTTCGAGATCGGTCCTCATGCTCCACAAGGTCTCGATCACGTAAAGAATCGCAGCGTTGCCCGACGCGGTGGCGATAGCACGGTGGAAATTCCTGTCGGCGAGCTCGGCTGCCCTATCGTCCGGACCTGCTTTCGCCATGATCTCGACGTATCGTTCGAGCTGCGCCAACGCGGCGTCGTCGATTTGGACGGCGGCGAGGGCAGCGGCTTCGGCTTCGAATAGTGCGCGAGCTTCGGTGAGCTCGAAGGCGGTGATGTTGGGCAGTTTGTTCTTGGACTCGGCGTGAGGCTCGAGCACGTACGCGCCGGATCCTGTCTTGATCTTGATGCGTCCGACCGCCTGCAGGGCGATCTGTGCTTCGCGCACGGCGACGCGGCTGACGCCAAATCTCTCCGCGAGTTCGCGTTCCGGAGGCAACCGGCTTCCCGGCGGGTACTTCCCGCTATCGATCAGCGCTTCGATCTTGCGGGCGATGAGCTGATACAGGCGATCGTCACTCATGCGTTTGATTCCAGTCGCAAAGCGGTTGCAGTCCTAACCAATGCTATATACCAATTCTGCAGGCAACTTTCATGAGTTCTGTAGCCCAATTAGCACGGACGTCCTTGCTTGCACTCGCTCATAGACCCACTCACCTTGAAGCCGCAGCTGCCTTTTGAGTGCTTCGTTCTGGGTGGTAGCTATATTGGTAGGACCAATTAGAAAACTTGTCTTATTACCCGGATTGACAAGTTGCGCAGTCCAGTGGCACTGTCCGCGCACGCAATTTGCCGAGGCCGCGGCAGATTGGTAGGACCAATTAACGGGTGGGGGATCCGAACGTGCGTCCAGACAACGACACTACTTTTTCAAGGTCGCTCTCGCTTCTTTTGCTGATGGGAGCCGTTTCCACGCCGGCGTGGGCACAGTCGGCAGACGAGGGCAGCTCCGAGACCCTCGAAGAAATCGTCGTCACGGGTATTCGCAGCTCGCTCGCGAGCGCGCTCAACGAAAAGCGCGAAGCCGACAATCTCATCGAAGTCATTCAGGCCGAGGACATCGGGAAGCTCCCCGATCAGAACCTCGCCGAGGTGCTCGAGAACATCACGGGCATTCAGATCACCCGCGAAGCAGGCGTCGGTCGCGGTGTGCAGATTCGCGGTACCGATGCGAACAGAACCGAAATCAACGGCGTCTCGACAGTAGGTTCCGGCGCCGGTCGCTCGGGAATCAGCTTCGAAGACCTGCCGGCTGCTTTGATTGCTTCCGTGGAAGTGATCAAGGTGCCGGAAGCGAAAACGATCGAAGGCTCAGTCGGCGGCACGATCAACTTGCGAACGATTCGTCCGCTCTCGCTCACCGAGCCGCTGATCGCTGCGCGCGTTCAAATGGAGAACAGCGACCTTGCCGACGAAACGTTGCCGAGAATATCCACGACGTTGGGCAATGTGTGGTCCACGGACGCCGGGGAGTTCGGCGTCGTCGTGAGCGGCAGCTACGCGCGCCAGGACGTTGCTGCATTCCGGCCGCGCGTCGATCGCGACGCTGTCGTCATGCCGGGCGAAGGGCCGAGCGCCCAGGATTTCCCATTCCTGCGAATTCAGTTCTTCGACCAAGAGCTCGAGAACTTCGAGTACGAGACGAAGAACTTCACTGCAGGTCTCGAATGGAAGCCGAACGACGATCTCAGACTGTATTTCGATGCGACTGTCAACGACCAGCAGCGTGCGCAGGAAAGCACGCGCGTGCAGATCTCGGGCGTTGCCTCGCAGGCTGTCGTCGACACGACGAACAATACTTCGTTCGAAACCGTCAACCTCGGTACGCTCGACGGTCCGAACGGCCCGATCCATCTCGGCACCGTTCAAGCCGCTTTGACCGGTACTCTGGGTATCGGCGTCGATTCGAGAGGCGTCATCGATCCGAATCTGCGTACCTCGAGCAACACCGGCGCGCGCGAAACCTTGAGCCAAGTGTTCGCATTCGGCACCGAGTGGAATGCAACCGATCGGCTGACCGTGATGGCAGAAGCGTCGCTCTCGACATCCGATTCGGACTTCCCGAACTTCTCGACGACGTTGGATTTCATCAACCCGCACGGGCCGCAGCCGTCGTTCGGGGCGAGCCTCGACAACGGCGTGCCTACGGCGTTCGACTTGCGGGGCGGCACTTTGCAATTCGGCCTCGATCAATCGAGTCCGTTCGCGCCCACTCGAGCGGAGATGCTCGATCCCGCGAACTATCGGCTCCAGCAGGTCACGCAAGGCGCAGACCGAACCGATAACGAGGAGAAGGCGGGTCGCATCGATCTTTCCTACGACACTTCCGATGTCATTCCGTTCTTGTCGTCGGTGGATTTCGGCTATCGCTGGAACAAGAGCTCTTCGACCCATCGCGAAGCCACGAACAACGTGACGTTTACCAATGCCACCACGCATTGGAACAGGCCGTCCGGCGACTTGTTTGCCGGCATCCTGATCGCCGGTCCGAACAACTTCAATGCAGCGGACAATCGCAGACTGTATTTCCCCGACTTCCTCATCATCGACGGCGCTCGAGCGTACGAGAACCCGAGAGAGGTATTGGATG
>DATCLP010000439.1:0-6365 GCA_036563855.1 Steroidobacteraceae bacterium
GCGACATGCCGATCGTCGTTCCAGGCTGCAATGCTGGCCATCTGTACGTGCAGCGGCAATGCGCAGCCGTGGTAGGTGCGGTAGAGCAAGAATGGTTTGATCAATGCAGGATCGCCGGCGATGAATCCGGATCTCAAGCCCGGCACGCTCGAGCGCTTGGACAGGCTGTGAAATACGAGGCAGCGTTCGAACTGCGAGTGGCCCGCTGCAATCGCTGCTTGCAGCAAGCTGACGGGAGGATTGTTTTCGTCGATATAGATTTCGCTGTAGCACTCGTCGGATGCGATGACGAAGTCGTATCGGTCTGCGAGCTCGAGCGCACGACGCAAGTAATCGATGCCCGCGACCGCGCCCGTCGGATTGCTCGGCGAGCAGAGAAACAACAGCTCGCAGCGCTTCCATACGTTCGCGGGGACAGTGTCGAGATCCGGAAGCCGATCGCTCGTGCCGATGAAATAAGGTTCGGCGCCCGCAAGCAGCGCAGCACCTTCGTAGATCTGATAAAAGGGATTCGGCATCGCCACTACCGGATTGCGGGTACGGTCGGTCAATGCCTGCACGACTGCAAACAATGCTTCGCGCGTGCCGTTGGCTGGCAGCACCATTCTGTCTGGATCGACGGCGCTCTTTGGCAGCGAAAACCGGCGCGTCAACCAATTCGCGACGGCGGCGCGAAACTCCGGCAAACCCTGCGTCGCCGGATAGCTATTCAATGTGTGAAAACTGGCGCTCAACGCCTCGAGGATGAACTTGGGCGGCGTGTGTCGAGGCTCGCCGATGTACAAGGGGATCGGCGACAGGTGGGCCGGCGGTTGCGCGCCGTCGAGGAGCTTCCGCAGACGTTCGAAGGGGTAGGGCCAGAGCCGTGAGAGCGCGGGATTCATGGGGGCCGGCGAATGACGGTTCGGAGCAAGTGTACCGTCAATCGCGGCGGTCGAGCGTTTCCATCAAGCGCTTGGCGAGCCGCTCTTGCGCCTCTGGATCGAGCGGTTGGCCGCGCGTATCGCTCACGTAGAACACGTCCTCCGCGCGTTCCCCGACCGTGACGATCTTCGAGGTGTGAATGTCGACGCCCTCGGCCCAGAACACCTTGGCGACTTGCGAGAGCAGGCCCGGTCGGTCGCCCGCGATCAGCTCGAGGATCGTGCGCCGATTCACCGGATCCTCGCTGAAATTGATCTGAGTCGGCGTCGTGAACATGCGCACCTGCCGCGGCGCGCGGCGAGTGACGGTGACGGTGACGTCGTCGGGCAGCCCGAGCGCGCGGGTGAGCTGCAGTTCGATGTCCCGGATGCGGCTCGCATCGCTGATGTCCTGTCCCGTGTCTTCGAGCACGTGATACACGTCGAGGCTGAAGCCGTCGGCCGTCGGCGTGATGCGCGCATCGACGATGTTGAGCCCGAGCTGGTCGAGCAGCGCGGTTGTGCGCGCGAATGTATGTTGAGTTTGCGGCGTATAGGTCGTGATAGCGGTGCCGCCGCGCTCGCTGCGCCGGACAGCGACGAGCGACGACGTATCGCCGGGCTCGCGATCGGCGAGAAGCTCGGTGTGCCACGCGATCTCGTCGGGCGTATGGCGCAGGAAATACGCGTCCGTGAACCGGCTCCACACAGCGTCGATCTTCGCCGGTTCCATCCCGGCCCGGGCGAGCAAAGTGCGCGCGTTCGTCTGCGTTTCCGCAATGAGCTCTTCCTGGTCGATCGGGCTTTCGAGCCCGCGGCGCAGTGCCTGTTTCGTGCGCTCGTAGAACTCGGAGAAGAGCGACGCCTTCCAGTTGTTCCAAAGCTTCGGGTTCGTTCCGCGCACGTCGGCAACCGTCAGCACATATAAATAGTCGAGGTGCGTCTGGTCGCCGACTTGCTTGGCGAACTCATGGATGACGTTCGGATCCGAGATGTCCTTCTTCTGCGCCGTGACCGAGAACACGAGGTGGTTCTTCACGAGCCAGGCGACGAGGCGCGCGTCATAGCGGGACATTCCTTGTTCCAAACAGAACGCTTCGGCATCGACCGCGCCCAGCTCCGAATGATCGCCGCCGCGGCCCTTGGCAATGTCGTGGAAGAGCGCCGCGAGGTAAGCGATCTCCGGCTTCGGCAGCGACTGCATGATGCGCGAGAGATGCGGAAACTCGTGATCGTATTTCGGCATCGCGAGCCGCCTGAGGTTGCTCACGACGAACAGCGTGTGCGCATCGACGGTGTAGACGTGGAAGAGGTCGTACTGCATGCGCCCGACGATCCGGCCGAACGCCGGGATGTAGCGACCCAGCACGCCGTACAAGTTCATGCGGCGCAGCTCGTGCGTGACGCCGACGGGCGCACGAAGGATCTCCATGAACAATCGATGATTGCGCGGATGCTGTCGGAATTCTTCGTCGATCAACCACAGATGACGCGTGAGCTGCCGGATCGTCGAAGCGCGCACGCCGCGGATCTGCGGGTTTTGCTCGATGACGAGGAACAGCTCGAGCATCGCCGACGGGTAGCGGTCGAAAACGTCGTCGCTCGTGATCTCGAGGTAGTCGTTACGGATCTGAAAGTGCTGGTTGACCGGAACCGGCTCGACATTGGGATCGCTCAGGATCGCTTCGCGGAAATGCTGCAGCAGCATTTCGTTCAGCAAGCTGACGTCCATCGCCGTGCGGTAGTAGCGCTGCATGAACTGCTCGACGGCGAGCGTGTACGTCGCATCCTCGTAGCCGAACATCTTTGCGAGCTTGATCTGATGGTCGAACAGCAGCCGGTCTTCGCGGCGGTTCGTCAGTACGTGCAGCGCGAAGCGGATCTTCCATAGGAACGCCTGCGCGGTCTTGAGCTTGCGCAGCTCGCTGCGCGTCAGGAACCCGTGATCGACGAGCTCATCGAGGGAATCGGCGCCGAAATGGCGCTTGGCCACCCAGCCGATCGTCTGAATGTCGCGTAGCCCGCCCGGGCTCGATTTCACGTTCGGCTCGAGGTTGTAGGCAGTGTCGTGATAGCGGTGATGACGCGCCGTTTGTTCGGCGACCTTCGCCTCGAAGAATTCCTTCGTCGGCCACACGCGTTCCGGGGCGAGCGCGCGACGCATCGCTTCGAAGAGCTGTTCCGGACCCTGCAGCAGTCGCGCTTCGATCATCGTCGTCGCGACGCTCACGTCCGCGGCGCTTTCGCGCTGACAGTCGTCGATCGTGCGAACGCTGTGACCCACCTCGAGGCCGATGTCCCACATGAACGTCAGGAATCGCTCGAGACTGCTCTGCCAAGGCGCGGACTCGCTCTTCGGCAGCAGGATCATGATGTCGATGTCGGAGCAAAGGTTAAGCTCGCCGCGCCCGTAACCTCCGACGGCGATCAACGCAACTTCGCGTGCATGCTCGCCGACGTGCGCGTTCCACGCACTCTTGAGCAGGACATCGACGAGGCGCGCACGATCGCGAACCAGCCGCTCGACCGGCTCGTCGTCCGCGAAACGTTGCTTGAGGCGGTTATCGCCCTCGATCAGGGCTTGGCGGTAGGTGGCGATATCGCTTCCCTGGCCGGCGAGCGATTGCTGCAGTGTGACCAGGTAGTCCCAGGTGGGATCGCTCGTCGTCTGCGGGAGCTCTTCGATGTCCTCGGTCGTAACGACGCGCATGCGGAATCAGCGCTCGTCGGCGCCGAGCGTGAGAACTTCGTAACCCGTTTCCGTGACCAGCACGGTGTGCTCCCATTGGGCGGACAGCGAGTGATCCTTCGTGACCACCGTCCACCCGTCGGAAAGCAGGCGCACGTGACGCTTGCCTGCGTTCACCATCGGCTCCACGGTGAACGTCATGCCCGGTACGAGCTCCAAACCCGTCCCCGGCTCCCCGTAATGCAACACCTGAGGGTCTTCATGGAACACGCGCCCGATGCCGTGTCCGCAATATTCCCGCACGATCGAATAGTGCTGGCTTTCGACGAATCGCTGGATCGCGGCGCCCAAATCTCCAAGCCGTGCGCCGGGACGGATCGTGCGAATGCCGATCCACATCGCCTCGCGGGTCACATCCATCAGCCGCTGCGCCGCAGGGGAGACTTTGCCTACGCCGATCATGCGACTTGCATCGCCGTGCCAGCCGTCTTTGATGACCGTCACATCGATGTTGATGATGTCGCCTTGCTTCAGCCGCTTGTCGCTCGGAATCCCGTGGCAGACGACGTGGTTGACAGAAGTGCAGATCGACTTGGGGAATCCCCTATAGTTGAGCGGTGCCGGAATCGCCTTCTGTACATTGACGATATAGTCGTGGCAGCGGTCGTTCAGCTCGTCGGTCGTCACGCCTGGAACGACGTACGGCGTGATCATATCCAGCACGTCTGCCGCCAGCCGTCCTGCGATCCGCATTTGTTCTTGTTCCGCGGGGGTTTTTATCGTCACCTGCATGGGTCGCGATTGGGCAATCGAAGGGTCCGTCGTAGCGCCGGAACGCTGCAAGTCAAGCTTGAACGCTGGGAAGGTCGGCGCTTGCATGGGTGGCGAGAAAAACCGGCGGAAGTCGCAAAGGTTCAATGAAAACGGGCGAAAACCTTTGGACGATCATTGTATTTAATGGTATAAAGCGCGCGTTTTTTTAGCAACGAAATCTCACACCTTCCGACACATTCGACGGGGTGCTCGGCACGACGTGCCGGGTCGTCGAATGGGGTAGGTGGAGGCTCAACCCCACACAGGAGTTTCTAATGGCCAGCGTGTCCATGCGACAGATGCTGGAGGCGGGCGTTCATTTCGGACATCAAACCCGCTTCTGGAACCCGAAGATGGCCCCCTACATCTTCGGCGAGCGTAACCGAATTCACATCATCAATCTCGAGAAGACGCTGCCGCTGTACAACGAAGCGGCGCAGTTCATCAAACAAGTCGTCGCCGATGGCGGCCGCGTGCTGTTCGTCGGTACGAAGCGCTCCGCTCGCGAGGCGATCAAGACGGAAGCGATCCGGTGCGGCATGCCTTATGTCAGCCATCGCTGGCTCGGCGGCATGCTCACGAACTTCAAGACCGTGCGCGGTTCCATCAAGCGCTTGATGGAGCTCGACGAGATGGCGCAGAACGGTACGCTCGATCAGCACAGCAAGCGCGAAGCGCAGGCATTGCGTCGCGAGCGCGAGAAGCTCGAACGGAGTCTCGGCGGCATCAAGGACATGGACTCGCTGCCGGATGCGCTCTTCGTCGTCGATGTCGGTCACGAGCGCATCGCAGTCGCCGAGGCGAAGAAGCTCGGTATTCCCGTCGTTGCCGTCGTCGACACGAACTGTTCGCCCGACGACATCGACTATGTGATTCCCGGGAACGACGATGCCATGCGGGCGATTCAGCTTTACGCCGCAGGCATCGCCGATGCCGTGATCGAAGGCAAGTCGGCGATTCCTGAAGTGCCGGTCGGCGAAGACGAGTTCGTCGAGCTCGACGAGGAAGGCAAGCCGAAGACGAAGCCCGGTACTACGCGTCGCGCCAAGCCGGCGACGGTCCGTAAGAAGACACCGACACGCCGTCGCGCGCCGGAGCCGGAGATCGCGGCGCCTGCAGAGGATGCGGTTGCGAGCGAGCTCGACGATGTCGAGCCCGATGTTGCACCGGAAGAGTTTATGGCGCGGCGGCGCGCTGCGGTGGCCAAGCACAAGTCCGCTGCCGCTACGGACAAGTCGGAGTGATCCATGGCAGTTACGGCTGAAGCAGTAAAGCAGCTCCGCGAACGTACCGGCGCGGGGATGATGGAGTGCAAGAAGGCGCTCCTCGAAACGAACGGCGACTTGGACGCGGCCGCGGAATTGATGCGCAAGGCGGGACTCGCGAAGGCCGACAAGAAGGCGTCGCGCGTGGCCGCCGAAGGCGTGATCGCGATCGAGCGTTCCGCCGACGGCAAGCGTGCGGCCATCGTCGAAGTGAACTGCGAGACCGACTTCGTCGCGCGGCAGGACGACTTCGGCAGCTATGCTGCAACCGTCGCCAAGCTCGCACTGGCGCAGCAGCCTGCGTCGGTCGAGGCGTTGCTTGCGCTCAAGAGCGGCGATACGACGCTCGAGGACGCGCGCCGCGCGCTGATTGCGAAGATCGGCGAGAACATCACCGTCCGACGCTTCGCCGTGATCGAAGCCCCCGCCGTTATCGGCGCGTATTTGCACGGCGGCAGCCGCATCGGTGCAGTCGTCGCAATGAAGGCAGGCGACGAAGCGGTCGCGAAGGACATCGCGATGCACATTGCGGCGATCAATCCTGCGTATGTTGCCGCCGCCGACGTGCCGCAGGCCGAAGTCGCCAAGGAGCGCGAGGTACAGCTCGAACAGGCCAAGAACGACCCGAAGAACGCCGGCAAGCCCGCCGAGATTCTCACGAAGATCATCGAGGGCAAGGTCCGCAAGTGGCTCAAC
>DATCLP010000440.1:0-7074 GCA_036563855.1 Steroidobacteraceae bacterium
GCGTTTGCAGAAGTACAGGACGCAGCGCTACAAGAAGAATTGCAGCAAGCGATCGAAGTCGCGGCTCAAGCCATGAGCGAGCTTGCAAGTTGGCTCGAAGAGCAGAAGCCGAAGGCCAGCAACGAGTTTGCCCTCGGCGCCGAACGGTTTTCGCTCATGTTGCAGATGACTGAGAGCGTAACGACGCCGCTTCAGAAATTGGAGGAGGTGGGGCGCGCGGATCTCGAGCGCAATCTCGCAAAATTACGGGCCGCGTGCGAGCGTTACCTGCCCAAGGCGCCGATCGAAAAATGCATAGCCAAGCAGGCCGCGGACAAACCGGAAGGCGGTGCAGTCACCGGCGCGCGTGCGCAATTGGAGGAATTGCGTCAGTTCATCGTCGAGCACGACATCGTCTCCATTCCGGGCACCGAGACCGCGCTCGTGGAAGAAGCCCCGGCCTATCGGCGCCAGAACTTCGCGTACATCAACATTCCGGGGCCGTACGAGAAGGGCCTGCCGTCGGTCTACTACATCGCGCCGCCCGATCCGACATGGTCGAAAGAGGAGCAAGAGGCGTACGTACCCGGCAAAGCGGACTTGTTATTCACGTCCGTGCACGAGGTCTGGCCTGGGCACTTCTTGCATTTCCTGCATGCGAACCGTTCGCCGTGGATTTTCGGGCGGCTCTTCGTCGGTTACGCCTTTGCGGAAGGATGGGCGCACTACACCGAGGAGTTGATGATCGAAGAAGGGTTGGCCGAAGGCAGACCCGAGTTCGAGATCGGACAGCTCCTGAATGCGCTATTGAGAAACGTGCGTTTCATGTGTGCGATCGGCATGCACACGCAAGGCATGACCGTCGAGGCGTGCGAGCAGATGTTCAAGGAGAAGGCGTATCAGGATCCCGGCAACGCACGTCAGCAAGCAGCACGCGGTACCTACGATCCCGCGTACCTCAACTACACGATGGGCAAGCTCATGATCAAGAAACTGCGCGAAGACTGGCTTGCAGCGAATCCGGGCAGGACGCGCAAGGAATTCCACGATCAATTCTTGTCGTACGGCGGTCCGCCGATCCCGCTCGTCCGCGCACAGATGATCAAGGGACCGGCGGGGGAGCTGTTCTAGCTGTCGTGCCTCGTGCCCTGTGATTCGTGGGAGGCGCGCGAGTGCGCAGCCCGCTTTTCCTTCAGCCTTCAATCTTCAGCCTGCAGCTCGTGGGCTACGCCCACGAGCTGCGTCTCGGCCGCGATTTGATCACTGCGCCGATGATGAGCCCCACGATCACGAGTCCGCCGCCGAACAGGAAGAATCGCAGCAGCTCGCTGCGTTCGAGTTGCTGGACTTGCGCGGCGAGGTCCGTCACCTTGGCCCGCAAATCTGCGTTCTCGGCTTTGAGCGCTTTGTTCTCTTCATAGTGCGCGATGGACGTCGCCGACACTCGGCGAATCTCGGCAAGCTCCGCTTGCAGCTGTTTCGTTTGTTTTTCCAGCTCTGCGTTGCGGGATTCTGCGGTCGTGCGCGCACCGCGCACTTCTTGGTAGTTTTCCTTCAGTGACTTGAGCTCGGCCTCGAGCTGCTCGATGCGGCGATTGGCGGCTGCCAAACGGTCGCGCGCAATCGGCTCTCTGGTCAGATATTGAGTGGGCACCCAACCTTCAGTGCCGTTCGGCGTGCGGACCTGCGTGAATCCGGCCTCCCGATCCTCGCCGAGCACCTCTAAAGGAGTCCCTGCCGGCAGCCCCGCATGAATGATCCTGTGGCCCGTGGAGGGTCCGCGCCGCAGCGGTACCGTCAAGGCGTCGGATATGTACATCGTCGCTGCGCCCACAGGGACGGCGTAAATCATCGCGAGCACCACTACCAGAAGCTTCTGCATCTCGACTCTACTCGTTGACTGTTGGTGTCGTTGTACGGGGTTCGCCCGCAGTATGCGGACTATAGCGAAGCTGCGACACCCCGCGTGCAGTCGTCGTCATGCGACAGTGGGCTGGCTCAAGCGCGCGCGAGCTCACAGGCTGTCGACTGTAGGCCGTAGGCTTGTAGTAGCGCGGGTGCGCTACTGCTCCGTCTGATTGCCTCTTGGGCGATAGCAGTCAGTCATCGTCCCTATGCCCTCGCACCTTCGGCCGCAAATCAGCGCTCCCATGTAGTGGGCATGTGCGCTTCGCGCATGACCGCATCCAGCTCCATGACCACGGTGCGTGCGCTGGGCTCGGTGCGCAGGCTGCGCGCGAGCGAATTCAGATACGTGGCGAGCGTTGCGACCTTGGGTTGCGGCGAGTCGAGCTCGGCGTGCGCCATCGCGATGAGCTCTTCCATATCCGACACGTCGCATGCATCCATTTCGAGAGAGGAGAGCGCGTCGTTAACGTCCACCAGGACTTGGCGGATCGCTTCAGCCTGCTCGGGCTGGACAACGTGAGGGGCGGACATGGCGTTTGCGGAGCGGGCGCCGATCGAGTGAGTGTGCCTGATCCAACTCCAGGAAGACGAAGGCAGCTTGCGCCGAGTTCCAGTAGGACTGCTGGTCGTGCGCGCCGGCTGACAGAAGACTGCTACGACTCAGTCCCGTTCTCAGCCGGGCGACCGCATGCGACACAGTTCGTACGTCCTCCTGCTTGGTGCCTGGGATGCGCACAAGGACATGGCATTGGCCAGTCTCGGGGCGCTGATCTCGATGTCGGTGACGGCGTGGATCGCTGGCGAACGAATCGCGATTTCGCGTACGAGTGGCTACTCAGCTTGAAGATCAAGCGCCGCGAGCCGCTGGGAGAGGTGGCGCTTTCGGATGCGGCGAGGAAAGCAGGCGACCCGGTGGACGCGACCGCGCCACCGGATCGCCTCGAGCATCAGTGATCGTGATGATCGTGATGATCGTGGTGGTCGTGGTGGTCGTGATCCATCTGGTGGCTGGCCTGCGATTTCTTGCCGCGATTCGGGAAGTTCACTAGGCAGCCGACGCCATCGTTGTACGGCACCTTCACGGGCTGTCCTGCAAGGACGGCATCGAGCGCATCTCTCAGCCAATGGTGTTGCGGCGGACGCTGCCGCTCGTAGCTCAGTCTATCGTCGATCGGACCGCGGTACATGAGCTTGCGGGTCTGCGGGTCGATCACGTAGACCTCGGAAGTGCGCACGACTTTCAAAGCCTCGCCGATTTGCTGTTTGCTGTCGACCAGCACGGGGAAGGGATAGCCGAATTCCTCGACTTCCTTCGCGATGGATTCGCGGTTGTCCTGAAGATTCGAATTGAGCAGCAGGAAGCGAACGCCCTTCGGTGCGTATTCCTCGCTGATCTTCTTCAGATCGTGCATCGCGTGACGGACGATCGGGCAGCCATTGCCCTGGATCATGATCACGATGGGTTTCGTCGAATTGGGCTCGTAGAGCGTGTGCGTCTTGCCGGTGTGGTCGGTCAGCTTGAAGTCCTTGACGACCTCGCCCGGCATCGTGGCTTGCGCTGCACCCATCAGGAGCGACGCTGAGAGAACGACGAACGAGCCGGTTAACAATTTGCGATTCATGAAGTACCTCGAGCTTCGCGGTCACGCGCCGCTGGCAATACGGCGCCGCAATCGAAAACTGCCTACGAGAGCATAGACGCGAAACGCGCAGGTTCAAGCGAACCGACTACGCGGAACCCCGTGGTATACGGCAAAGTTTTGTCTCGGACCGGCAAGTCCTGTGGAGTTTGAGGCTTTTCCTGGCAGGGCCGCCTGTGTTTCCGATGTGCAGGAGCGTCAGGCACGACACGGCCCCAATTCGACGGCCTACCCGTACTGAAGCACCGAGAGCACTTCCTGCTGCTCCCAGCGAAAATCCGGCACGATCTTGAGGTCGATGAGCACCATCAGGCGCGCAATCTCGTAGCCCGCGTCGAGGCAGAGGCTCGCACCGGCTTCGAGCGTTCCGCCCGTTGCCAGAACGTCGTCCACCAGCACGATCCGGCCTTCGCCCTTTTGCATCTCGAGCACGCCGGTCCCGTACTCGAGATCGTATGGCACGCTCACGACAGGCGGCGGCAGCTTGCCTTGCTTGCGAATCGCCACGAAGCCCTTGCCGTGACGTAGAGCCAGACCCGCTGCCAGGATAAAGCCGCGCGATTCGATGCCCGCAATGGCATCGATGCCTTGCCATTCCTCGGGCGTGAGCAAGGCGCTCATCGCGTCGATCGTCTCATTCAGGTGCTCGCGCAGCAGCGGCATGATGTCGCGAAACAAGATCCCCGGCTTGGGAAAGTTCGGGACATCCCGGATGTAGTGGCGCAGATCGGTCATGGGGATCGAGGTTCGTTCGATGACTTCGACAGCATATCCCAAGCGCGCAGCGCGATAGCACGGCCCTGCGATGCTTGCTCGCGTCGTGTCAGTCGTGATCAGTGCGCCCGATCGTCTCTACCACGAAGGCCAGTAATACAGTTCGACCAGGTGTCCGTCGGGATCGTGGCAATAGAGTGATTCGTGTTCCTCGTGGGCGATGCGCTCGTAGCGAATACGATGCGCTTCGAGATGGCGCGCGGCCTCGTCCAAGGTCATGGGCGTGTTGCCCACGAGGAACGCAACGTGATGCACGCCGTTCGCGCGCGCCGCCTCGGGCGGCGTGCTTTCCGTGCGGTTCAACAGCAAGAGCTCCGATTCGCTCGCTCGTAGTGCCAGTCTGCGCGGTTCCACGCTTGCTATAGGCATGCCCAGAACGCCCGAGTAGAACGCGCGGCTTGCGTCGAGATCGCGCACAGCAATACCTGCATGTCCCAGTGCCTTGATCCGCATGACTGCCTGTCCCGATTCCGAATCGAACTGCGATCATCGATGTGATATATGCCAAAAGCTGTCATGGTTATGCCGGCCAAATCTTGCACGGCGGACATGCTGTGCTGCGCTGACGCACCAACGACGCGGACGGGACTATGCGTGCAGAACGACTGATCTCCATTCTCATGGCGCTGCACCGCGGTCGCACGATGACGGCCGGCGAGCTGGCGTCGCGTCTGAACGTTTCCGTCCGCACGATCTTCCGCGATATCGATGCCCTGTCGGCGATGGGCGTGCCCGTGTACACCGAGTTGGGACGCGGCGGAGGTATTCGCCTCGTCGAAGGCTACAGCTCCGATCTAACGGGATTGTCTCCTGGCGAGGCCGAGGCGCTCGCATTGGTCGCAAGCCCGGCGGCAGTCGGCACATCTTCGCTGGCGACGCCGATCCGCACTGCGCTCGATAAGTTGACGGCGGCTGTGCCGTCCATCCATCAATTGCGAGCGCAGCATGCGCGCGGGCGTCTCCTGTTCGACACGAAACCTTGGTTCCGTTCGCTGGAATCCTCGCCGTATCTCGACGCGATGCGCGCGTGCATCTGGAAGGATCAGTGCGTCGACATCCGATATCGGCGCAGCAACGGCGAGGTCCGCGACTATCACCTCGAGCCGTATGCGCTGGTCGTGAAGGTCGATACGTGGTATGCGATCGGACGGGTCAAGAACGAAATGCGCGTCTTTCGGATGTCGCGCGTTCAAGCGCTGCAGGAAACGAACGAAACGTTCACCCGCGACCCGAGCTTCGACCTGCAGAAGTATTGGCATGCGTGGTGCGAACGGTTCGAGAAGAATCCGCCGACCGCGTATCCGGTGGAGATTTCGATCACGCCGCGCGGACGGAAGCACTTGCTCGATACGTACGGCAATTGGTTCCGTAAGCAGCTCGATCCGCTCGGCGAGAAGTTCCGGCGCGCCCACATTACGCTCGACCTCGAGCGCGAGGACCTTGCCTTGCGGATCCTATTCGGGCTCGGCGCCGAGGCCGAGATCCTCAAGCCGCGCCCGTTGCGCCGCAAGCTTCACACGCTGGCGCAGGAGGTTGTCGAGGCAACGCGGATGTAGAGCGTCGGTTGAGTCGAGCGCTTGAAGTTCGTGCGTCAACTCCGAGGCGATATCTGGCCGGTTCAAATCCGCCATTCGCCGGTCGAAGCATTCCAACGGCTACGGAGGGTCCGTAGACTCCCGGCAATAACCCTTCCAAAAACCTTTAGAGAGCGTATCGATGAGCCCCATCGTTTCCCTGCGCAACGTCAAGAAAAGCTATGTTCGCGGCAAGCAAAAGGTCGAGGTTTTGCATGGCGTGGACCTCGAAATCGCGAGCGGCGAGTTCCTTGCGCTGATGGGTCCGTCGGGATCCGGCAAGACCACGCTCCTCAACTTGATTGCAGGTCTCGATCAGCCGACGAGCGGCGAGGTCGTGGTGGCCGGCCAGCGCATCGATCGCCTGTCGCGCGGTGCGCTCGCTGCTTGGCGCGCCCGGCACATCGGATTCATCTTCCAGTTCTACAACCTGCTGCCCGTTCTGACCGCCGAGGCCAATGTTGAAGTGCCTTTGCTACTCACGAACTTGTCGCGCGCCGAGCGCAAACAGCGGGTCAAGATCGCGCTCGAGCTCGTCGGTCTCGCGGATCGCGCCAAACACAAGCCCAACGAACTGTCGGGCGGTCAGCAGCAACGCGTTGCGATTGCCCGCGCGATCGTATCGGATCCGACGCTGCTCGTGTGCGACGAGCCGACCGGCGATCTCGATCGTCAAAACGCCGAGGAGATCATGGCGCTCCTGCAGGCGCTCAATCGCTCGCAGGGTAAGACCGTCGTGATGGTCACACACGATCCGCGTGCAGCCAGCTATGCCTCGCGCGAGCTGCATCTCGACAAGGGACAACTCGCCGACGCGGTAGCGCACGCATGAAGTACTTCCGCCTGATCTGGGCGGGCCTTTGGCGCAAGAAGGCCCGCACGATTCTGACGATGCTGTCCATCGTGGTCGCGTTCTTCTTGTTCGGGATGCTTCAGGGCGTCAACCAGGGCTTCAATGAGGTCGTGCAGAACCTCAACGTGAATCGGCTGTACACGTCGGCCAAGACCAATATGGTCGATGGGTTGCCGATCTCGTATCTGAGTCGCTTGAAGTCGGTGCCCGGGGTCATGCACGTCTCGCACTGGACGTACTTCGGCGGCTACTTTCGGGAAGCCAAGAATGCGATTCCTGCCTTTGCGACCGATCCGCGCGAGCTGTTCGCCATCTACGAGGAGATCGAGATCAATCCGGAGTACCT
>DATCLP010000441.1:0-5385 GCA_036563855.1 Steroidobacteraceae bacterium
GAACGCGAGGCCACGGCAGATGCGCGCAATTCGCAAAGACGCTGAGCGCGGCTTCACGTTGATCGAGGTGCTGGCGGCGCTCGTCATCGTTTCGCTCGGCATGCTGGCGGCGATCGAGGCGGTCAGTCAGACGGCGAGCAACACGACGCGGATGCGCGAGCGCACGCTTGCGCATTGGGTGGCGATGAATCGTTTGACCGCCGTGCGGCTCGAGCCGCGCGCGCCGAATATCGGCAGAAGCTCCGATGAGGTGGAAATGGCCGACCGGCGATGGCGGTGGACGATGGAAGTCTCGGAAACTCCCGTCGAGTCGATACGCCGCATCGACATCTCCGTTTCCGAAGCAGGCGACGATCGGCCGCTCGCTACCGTGAGCGGTTTTTACGGCTCTGCCATCGCCACTACGCGCACGTTGTCCGCCTGGAGCACGACACCTCGCTTGGCACCGGGCAGTGAAGCGCCGGGAAGCAGAGCCCGTGACGACGATGGGTCGAGCGGAGATTCGAACCGCGAGACCGGCGAGCCCGTCGATGGGCCCCTTCCCGAGTCGCTCGAGAATCGGGAGAACTGATCATGAGCGCGTCTGCGATCCCGATGCGTCCGCGTGGCTTCACGCTCATCGAGATCCTCGTGGCCGTGTTCATCCTTGGGATCGTCGCCGCGCTTGCCATGGGCGGCTATCTCGAGCTCAAGAGCCAATCCGATCGCTTGTCCGAATCCGCTGCGCGCACGCGCGCGATTCAAACCGCGGTGTATCGTCTCGCGCAGGACTTTGCCTCATTGGAACCGCGACCGGTACGCGATCCGATCGGCGACAACTTGCAACCGGCGTTGCGCGCCGATTCCCGCACCGCTCAGCTCGTCGAGTTCACGCATTCCGGATGGCCGAATCCGGCTGGCGTGCCGCGCTCGACACTTCAGCGCGTCGCGTATCGGCTCGAGGATGACCGGCTGATTCGCAGCTATTGGGTGGTGCTGGACCGCACGCTGGCGAGCGAGCCCGTTCGCACCGTGCTGCTCGACGGCGTGAAATCTGTAAGCCTGCGTTTCATGGGACCGAATCGGCGTTTCACGGATCAGTGGCCCCCGCTCGGGCGCGGCGGCGCCGGTCCCGATATCGCACGCGCATTGCCGCTTGCCGTAGAGATCACGATCGAGCTCGAGGACTGGGGCAAGATCACGCGTCTCGTCGAGGTCGCCGGCTGATGCGCATCGATCTGCAGCACGCGTTCGAACGATGGTCGCTCGCGAAACGGCAACGCGGCGTCGCGCTCGTGACGGCGGTGCTCATGGTCGCGCTTGCAACAATTCTCGCCGTCAACGTCGGCTACCAGGCGTATCTCGATCAACGGCGCACGGTCACGACGCTTTCGCTCGAGCAGGCCTACCAAGTCGCGCTCGGCGCCGAAGCGTGGGTTGCGGACATTCTGCAACGTGATGCGCGTCAAGGCCGCAACAACATCACGGACGATTACACCGAAGAGTGGGCGATGCGCTTACCGCCGCTGCCGATCGACGGCGGCGAGATCGTCGGTCATGTCGACGACATGCAGGCGCGTTTCAACCTCAACAATCTCGTGATGTGGGATCAGACCAAGAACCAATACGTCACGAATCCCGCCGCCGTGAAGCGCTTCGAGCGTCTGCTCGAGTTGCTGGAAATCGAAACCAAGTGGGCGAACATCATTGCCGACTGGATCGACAACGACATCGATGCGCAATTTCCGGATGGCGCCGAGGATCCCGTTTACACGGGCCTTACCCCGCCCTATCGGACGGCCAACATGCCGATCACGCGTACCAGCGAGCTGCTCGCGATTGCCGGTTTCGGCCTGGAGCGTTATCAAAAGCTCGAACCCCACGTCGCCGCACTGCCCATCGGCACGCCGATCAATGTTTGCACTGCCTCGCCGCAGGTGCTCGATTCGCTTTCGGCAAGTCAGCGCGAGTTCACGGCTGCGGCCAAGTCGACTGCCGAGACGCGCCGGAATCGATGCTTCCCGACGCTCGACGATATGCGTGCAAGACTCAATGACGACGAGCGCAAGCAGCTGATCGACGGAAGGATCATCTCGCAAACCAGTTCCTATTTCCGCATGACCGCCGTCGTCACCCTTGGCACTACTCAGCTCACTATGTACAGTCTGTTGTACCGTCAGAACAATCTCGTGCGGCCCATTCAGCGCAGCATCGGTACGCTCTGAGCGACGCCAGCGCAGGACATTTCGTACATGGCAGAAACCGTCGTCATTCGGCTGCTCGCACGCGATGCCCGATCCGGTGCTCGAGACACCGTCGAGTGGGTCGCGCTCGACAGCTCGAGCAATCGAATCGGTTCCGTACGTATCGGCGCGATCGCCGAAGTTGCGCAGGAATGCGTCGGCCGCAGAACGGTCGTACTTGCGCCCGGAACTGACGTCGTGCTCGCCGAGCCCATCGTTCCAGTCAAGGGCGGCAAGCTAGCGCAAGTCGTTCCTTATGCGCTCGAAGAACAACTGGCCTCCGACGTCGAGCAGCTTCACTTTGCCATCGGCAAGCGCGACGGACGCGACGGCGTCCCGGTTGCCGTCGTCGCCCACGAGCGGATGCAGGCCTGGCTCGAGCTCTTACACGGTGCAGGCATCGAACCGGATGCCATTTACGGCGAGTCGGCGATGGTGCCGGTGACGCCCAACGGCGTCACGATCCTGATCGACGATTCCCGCGTCTTTGTCCGCCGCGAAGGAACGCCGCCGACGGTGCTCGACGTGCAGCCGCTGATCGAAGCGCTGCAACTCGCTTTGGCTTCCGGCGAAGAGTCGCGCGAGCACGTCACGATCTATGTAGACGTGGACGTGTACGAACGCGAGCGAGATCTGCTCGAGGGGCTCCGCGAGTTCACCGCAAGCCTGCAGATGAAGCTTCTGCCCGACGGTGCGCTATCGCTGCTCGCCCCTTACGCGCTCCAGGCGCAGGGCGCGGTCAACTTGTTGCAAGGCAAGTATGCGGTGAAGAGGAAGCTCAACATCGCCTTCGCGCCGTGGCGCTACGCCGCCATCTTCGCAGCGGTCTTCTTCGCCGTTCATCTCGGGTTGAAAGGTTGGCAATACGTGCATCTGCAACGCGAGGAGGCGCGGCTCGACGCCGAGATCGTCGAGGTGTACCAGATGGCCATGCCCGGTGCGCCGGAGCCCGATCCTCTGCTCGCCCGTCGCCAAGTAGAAGCGCGGCTCACAGCGTTACGCGGCGGGACGCCTTCCGACACCGTGCTGGCGACGATCGGCACGCTCGCCGAAGCCATCGTGCAGGTGCCTGGCGCGGATGTCGAAGCGTTGCACTACCGAAACAAGACGACGGACTTGCGGATCGTCGCGCCATCGGTCGACGCCCTGGAGCGCATCAGGCAATTCGCGACCGAACGCGGAATGACTGCGGTCATCCAGGCGGCGAATCCGCGCGACCAAAAATACGAAGGACGCTTACAGTTCAAGTCGCCCGCGAGCTAACGCCCATGGAAAACATCAGCAATTGGTTGCGGGGACTGAAACCGCGCGAGCGGGTGATCATCGTGGCCGGCGCGGTGCTCGTCGTGGTCACAGCCGTGTATCTGTTCGCGCTCGCCCCCTTCTACGCAAGCGTCGCCGCCCGCGAGCAATCCGTCGCGAAAAAGAAAGCCGATCTTGCCTGGATGCGCAGCGTCGCTGCCGAAGTGCGCGCGCTCTCGGCGAGCCAGCCGATGCTCGCCGCTCCGACGAACGAGTCGCTCGTCGTATTGATCGATCGCACGGCGCGCGAGGCCGGTTTGTCGTCCGCCCTGACCGGTCAGACACCTCGCGGTGAAACCGGGATACAGGTGCAACTCGAATCGGCCTCTTTCGATCGCACGATGATGTGGCTCGCCAACCTGGAGTTGAGCCACAGCGTTGCGATCGAATCCGCAAGATTCGACCGCGCCGCAGCGCCTGGGCTCGTCAACGTCACGCTCGTTTTGAACCGCGCGGCAGGCTAGGTTCATGAATCGAGTCTGGCCCTACGTCGCGCTCGGCGTCGTCGCGTATCTCGTGTTTGCGACGGTCACGCTTCCCGCCAACGTCGTCGTGCCGCGCGTACAGCCCCCGAGTGTCACGCTCGCCGGCCTCGACGGAACGATTTGGAACGGCAGCGCACAAGTCTTGCAGGTTGCCGGCACGCACTTGGGGAGCGTGCGGTGGAAGCTGCACGTCCTGCCGCTCTTGACGCTGCGTCCAGCGGCGACCGTCGAAATCAGACGCACGGACGGATTTGCGCGCGGCGATGTGAGTTTTTCCGGCAATCGGGTCGCGCTCGAAGACGTTTCCGCGGCATTGCCGATCAGCGCGCTGCCGCCGCGGGCCGTGCCGGGCGGCTGGCAGGGATCCATCAATGCCCGATTTGCGGCGCTCACGCTCGCCGACGGCTGGCCGATCGCTGCCGCAGGCACCGTCGAGCTGTTGAATCTGACCGGACCTGCGCGCCGCCCGATGAATCTCGGCAGCCTTCAGGTGACATTTCCTGCTGCGGCGGGCGATTCGGACACGCTCACGGGTACGATCAACGACATCGAGGGCCCGATCGAGCTCACCGGCACGCTGCAATTGAAAGCGTCTGATCGCAGCTATCTTGTCGACGGCTGGATCAAAACGAAGCCAGATGCACCTGCGGACTTGGTGCGCTCACTCAACTTCCCTGGTGAGGTCGATGCGCAGGGAAGGCGGCAGTTCTCGTTCTCGGGAAATCTGTAAGAACTGCCGCCTGGCACGCGATCCATCATTTCGATGAACGAGCTAGCGCGCTGGCTTGTACTCCTTGAGGAACGCGATCAGCGGCGGATAAGTCCGCTCAGGTGCCTCGAAGTGCGGCACGTGCCCGATCCCGGGCAGTAGATGCAGACGGCCGTTACCGTTCGGGATGCTATCCGCGATGAACTTCATACGTTCCTGAAACACGCGCGCCGGTCCAGCGAGGCTGTCCTCTGCTCCGCCGAACACGAGCGTCGGCGCCTTGATGTGCGCCCAGTCGTTGACGACCGGATCCAGGTACGGCACTTGCTGGATGAGCGCCTGCACCATCGCATATCTCGGCCAATCCGCGCTCAACGTCCAGGCATAGCGATAGCGCACGTATTTCTCGAACTCGGGCTTCCATGCCGACGGATTGTGCGAGAAGTAGCGGTGGATGCCGCGGAAAATGTTCTGATACGTCGTGCGCAAGGTGCGCTCGTACGCCTCGTCTACACCGCCCCAAGGACGGCTGAAGCGCGGATCCAAAACGCCGATCGGGTTATAGATGACCACTTGCTCGGTCGCATTCGGATATTGAGTCGCGAAACGCGCTGCAAGCATGCCGCCCATCGAGTGGCCGATAACTGCAACCTTTTCGATCTTCAGA